>JABAAW010000026.1 GCA_014238535.1 Alphaproteobacteria bacterium | reverse complement strand
TTCCGTATGCGACGAGATTTCCGTTTGGCAGTGTTTGAGTTATGACGGCTGCGACTCGCATGGTTATGCGTTCGTCTCGAGAAATGCTACCTGTTCCCTGCGAAGCACTTTGCGATGCTCCGTCGAACAAGTCGTTCAGACTAGGAGCTAGGGGGAAGAAGGTCTGTACGGTTGAATCGAGAGCGCTTAGAGCGCCATTTTGAGTTTCTTTATTGCTTGAGCGCGAGCGTTGTGTTTGGTTATTCAGTTCTGCGCTATCCTGCACGTCGATCAAGACAGTTACGACGTCGCCGACTTTATTTGCGCGCAGGTCTTTGAAGAATGCTCGCGAGCCTGATCTCCATAGAGAGTTTGGATTATTTTGATGTCGTTGAGGTGCTGGCATTGGCATTTCTACACGGCGATAGTCTTTTCTGGTAGTTGGGTCTTGTAGAGGCGAGAGTTCGGGTTTTTTACCGACTCTTCCCAATCCTGCGCATCCTGGGAGAGCTAGCATTATAGTTGCGAGCATAGCGAATATAGTAAGGCATTTACTGGTTCTGCTAATGCTAGCTAGGTTTATATTTTTATTTATTTTCAGCTTCATTTTCTATCTTTTTGCCTTTTATCTGTTGCTTGTTTTTCGAAAGGGATTATCGTCATCGCCTATTTTTTGTAGTGAGTTTTGTCTACTTTCCCGAGCCAAGTTTACGGCTGGCTGTTCGAGAACAGCGGCTCTTCCGGCCCCTGTGACGATGGCTTGGAATTCGTTACCGCTAATGTTATTACGCAAGCGAATTGAATCTCCTTTGGCACCGTTTTCGAGTGCTCGCGCCTGCAGTATTACGCGCACGCCAGCATTTGAGTAATCTACATCGATGGTTGAGTTTCGGCGTACCATTCGAGCCAAACGCAGATGGTACATCCGCAAGACGCTATTTGAGCGTAGGCGGAAACGAACTTCTTTGCCTATAGCATCTTCGATATTTTCCAACGCGCCTTTCAGACTATTGCTAATTGGCATCGAGCGTATTTCTAAATCGTCTGCGGTTAGCGTCATTCCTGGTAGCAATGGTCGTCGAGTAGCGAGCACTTTTGTGTATGCTATTGCCTCGCCAGAGATGGATAAGGATTGCTCTGGTGCTTGGCTTCCTAGCGAGTTTACCGCGCGCACGAGGATTTGAGCGAAGAAGCGCTTGCTCTTATGATCCCAGGCCAGGGAAGTCACCCGCAAGCGCCCCCTTTGTGGAAATCCTGAAGGAAGACGGTGTAAGCGCACACGCCCGTCGCTATAGCGATTATTCCAAGTATTGTGCAATAGATGGTCCAGCAGTATTCCCTTGACGGCAGCTCGTTCAGTGAAACGTCTACCATTCGAGAATTTGCTAGAATATTTCGAAGAGTTTTCGAAGGAAGTTTCTGGCGTACGCGCGTGCGCGTCTAGCGGAGCTAAAGCTAGCGATAGATAGATTGCTACAGCTAAAACGATAGAGTTTAATGCGCCAGTTATCTTTGTCATCGCTTCGATCTGCCTATTTGATGTGTATGCCTAGCGGATGTTTGTTGTAGTTGCGGAGATTTGATCTGCGGTTTCGATAACCTTTGAGTTCATCTCGTATGCGCGTTGCGCGGATATCATTGCGGTTAGTTCTTCGATTGCTTCGACGTTTGAAGCCTCTAGGTATCCCTGCAATAGAGTTCCGTAACCTTGCGCGCCCGGTGTGTTCACATTAGGCAAGCCTGATGCTGGCGTTTCGCTGTATAGATTGTCGCCGATAGCCTCCAGCCCAGCTTCGTTTGGAAAGGTTGCGAGTTCCATTTGCCCGAGGAATCTAGGTTGCACCTCGCCTTCTATGCTTGCATATACCTGCCCGTTACGATTGACGGTAATTTCGATAGCATCCGTTGGGATTGAAATTTCTGGTATTAAAGAATAGCCGTCGACGGTGACGAGCGTCCCTTCTGCGCTCAGCTGCAAAGAGCCTGAACGAGTATAGACATCATTTCCGTTTGGATGCTCGACCCGAAAATATCCACGCCCGCTGATGGCTAGATCCAACGCGTTGTTAGTCGTGACCAAATTGCCTTGATTATGTATACGATAGACGCCTGATATTCTAGTTCCCAAACCTAACTGGACGCCTACTGGCACGATAGTATCGGCATCTGAAGAGATTGATCCCACTTGCCGAATGTTTTGATATATCAAGTCTTGGAAGACGGGACGGCTTTTTTTGAACGAGGTTGTATTCAGGTTAGCTATATTGTTAGCCGTAGTTTCGACTAGGAACTGCTGTGCTAGCATACCTGAAGCCCCTACGAGTAGTGCGCTCATCATCGTTTTTGTTCTCCTATTTTTTTTTGTTGCCGCTGTTTGTTAAGATCTGTTTTATTAGCGAGTCAAATTGCGAATTGCTTCCTGCGCTCGCTCGTCTTCGAGGTTGAGGTAGTTCGCTACCCGCTGGTAGTTCCGCTCGACGCTGATCAGCTGCACCAGTTCTTGGATTGGCTGAACATTTGATAGTTCTCTAGCACCTTGTATTATTTTTGCTTGCTCGGAGAAGAAGAGATTCTGTTCTGGAGCTGCTCGGTAGTAAAGACTATCGAGTTTTTCCAATGATGCTTCGTCTTCGAACTCTAAGACGGCTATCTGTGCGATCCGCTCATTGTCGGTAAAGACGACTCCTTCTGGCGAAATGGATATTTGTTCCCATCCATCGGGCAAGGTAATTTCTTGCCCGCCGCGATCGAGTAATAGATTTCCATCTGGCAATGCAAGACGATTTTCGTTATCTACGGCGAAGCTACCTGAACGCGTGTATAGCGTGCCCTGAGGAGCAAGTACGGAGAACCACCCATCGCCGCGCAAAGCAACATCCAACGGGTTGTTGGTTGTATTTAGAGCTCCCTCGCTTGGGTCGCGCGAGATATTTACCGCTTCGCTGAAAGCAAGGTCGCCCCTATCAAGAGTAGGCTGTGTGCGCACCAAGACATCATGGAAGGCTACTCTTTCAGAGCGATATGCACCTGTATTGCTATTAGCGAGGTTGTTTGCGACGATGTCCAGCTGATGGCGCAAGCCGATCTGACGGGATAATCCTATGTAAAGTCCGTTTTCCATAAACTATTGCGTATAAGTCTTGTTGCACTCCCTTGTGTCATGGTAGAAGCAAGAGTCATGCCATAAGCGTTGTTTTTTTGTGCGCTATTGACGCCTACATAAATAACTGCAAGAAGTGACTGCAAGAAGTGACTGCAAGAAGTGACTGCAAGAAATAGCTCAAGAGTCATGCCAAGCTGAGTACATAGCTAATGATCATAGCCATTAGAGACAAAGCAATAACGGCTACAAGAGAAGAATTGTGGATTAAACGAGCAAACGAGTATACTAGTATAGCACTATACTTGAACCTTGACGATGTGCTTGCTTTTTTCATCAAAATTGCTAGCATGAAAGGCGCATTAATCTAGTATCTGAAAGATGTTACGCTACTGCCTACAGTTAAATATATCTGATGAGCTATCTTATTGTCGGCAAAGCCGAATTTATTTTCGGCGCGAATTTTGCTACCCTAGATAACGACAGCGGATTTTAGAAGATACCCAGTATGCCGAAAATACCATAATCGATAAGTATCCCTCATGACAGCCTCCCCCCCCCTATCCCATCCTCCAAAGCGTAAGAAGCACTTTTTAGTAATGGCTTTGCTATTTATGGCAATAGGCGGTGGTCTGATAGCACTATTTCTAGGACGTTTGACCTTTCTAGGAGAGTTTCTACCATCGACTAGCGGTATTACAAACAATCAACCGGATGCTCAGATAAACATGGTTGTAACTTACAAGATGCGTGAGCCATTGGAAGTTGTGTTGAACAGCGGCAACGATAACCGAGTATACCTAAAGCTTAAATTATCTTTTAAGCTCGGTCGCGAACAAGACCTACCGTTCATAGTAAATTTAGAGCCGGTGATCCGAGATTCCTTGATAACATACCTGCAAGAGCTGCGCCCGGAGGAGCTTGAAGGCTCGCGTGGTATGTTTCTATTGCGCGAGGAAATGCTATTTCGTGTTAACAAAATAACTAGTGCTGTGCGTGTAAGTGATGTCTATATCACGGACATACAGCTGCAATAATTTAGCAACAAGCAAGCAAGGACAAGAAGCATGAGTGAAGGTCGAGGCGAAGGAGGACTAGTATTCGGTGCCAATTGGGCGAAAGCGCTCGGCAGGCACCAAACAAGACCTGAAGACAAAATGGACTCGGAGAGAGAAAAGCTGGATGTTGGAAGTTTTTCGAGCCTTGAAGATGAAGGAGAAGACACAGATAGCCCTCTGCTTGGTCAAGACGAGATAGATACTTTATTGCCGAGCGATTCTGTCGGGCAAGAAAAGAAGAAAGGACTTGGAGCATTAGTAAATAGCCAGCGCATTACGGTTGAAAGGCTACCTGCGCTAGAAGGTATCTACGAAAGGTTTGCGCGAATAGCGGCTGGTAGCCTCCGCTACTTCACATCGGAAAATGTTGATGTGACTTTTGGCAAAATTGAGCCTGTTAGATTTGGCGATTATTTAAACTCGATTCCACTCCCTAGTTTGCTAGTTATATTCAAGGCAGATGAATGGGAAAGCCGCGGATTGATATTGCTAGATAACTCTTTGATCTACTCGATAGTAGATATTCTACACGGAGGCAGAAGGACACGGCAACTTCGATCTAACGAAGGCAAGCCGTATACGGTTATTGAAACGAGAATGGTTGAAAGGATGGTTAACGTAGTATTGAATGACCTAGCGAGTGCCTTTGACCCTGTCAGTACTGTTAATCTGCAATTTGAACGCATGGAGAACGACCCTCGCTTTGCGTCGATTGCTCTACCGACGAACACAGCGGTAGTTGCTGATTTTACTATCGGCATTGATCGCAGGAGTGGAACGATGCGTGTTGTGATGCCGTACAGGACTCTTGAGCCTGTCAAGGCTGAGTTATCGCAACAGTTGCTGGGCGAAAGTTTTGGTGAATATGGCACTTGGGCTAGGCATTTCAGTGAATCGGTGCGCGTATCCAGTATTGAGCTTGAGGCGGTACTATCCGAATTTCAATCGACACTAGGTAAGGCTTTTTCGTGGAAACGGGGCTCTATCATCAACATAAACTTACCACTCGACCCCCCGATAAATGTAAAAAGTGGTGGAGCCCCTCTTTTTGTAGCTGGCATGGGTAGTAAAGATGGTCGCATGGCTTTACGCCTATTACGCAGGGCGGAGGTTCCGACAACGGAAGGTGAAGGTATGCATGCAGGGCATACAGACGAGAGCGACGACGCTGGTGCTTCATCTTCCAACAAGACTTCGATGCGAAGAGCTATAGCTGGTAATATAGACGAGGGGCTAAGGGAAGATGGCTCGGCTAAAAATGAGCGAAAAAGTAATTACCAGGAAGGAGAAAACTTGTTAGAATCGCAGGTTAGTGATGATGAAAATACTTAGTATATGCGGCGATAGATAATCGCAGGTGCTCGGGGATATTATATGGAAAATTCTACTTCTCCTGTATTGCAAAGTTCATTTTCGGAGGCATTGCAGTCTTCCTTGCTAGCGGCTTGGCCGTCGTTGCTATTGGATAGTCTATTACTATTTTTATTACTCTGCGCTGTTATCTATGCGGTGCGTCTTAGTCGAGCTGTTCACTCGATACATCGTGGTAAGGCGGAGATAGCGTGGCTTTTTGCTCGTTTTGCAGACAATATATCTAAGGCTGAGGGTTTGCTAGATGGTATGAAGAAGTATGCTATCGAGACGCAAGAAAGGCATGAGCGTAACAAGGAAAACGCTAAGCGATTGGAGAGCGACCTTACGTACTTGATCGAGAAAGGAAATAGTTTAGCGGATCATTTAGAGGCGAGCATCAGTAGTAATCGTAGGGGTATTGTTAGCTCATCTCTCCCTCGCACGGGGGCGTCTACTATTGCATCTAGTAATGCGCGTGTTCGCAATGATGTTTCTGGCGGTGAGCCGACAATGGCGAATAAGGCTAGTTATGCGGACGACAAGCACAAGCTTACTGGTGCTAATGCTGGTAATGGTTCTACTTTGCCATCTCTACAGAACTTGCGTTGAGGAGGTATTATGCGTTTACTAGTAGTATTATTACTTATAATTGTTGTTGGAATAGGCATTGCTTCGCGACTAGACAATTTGCGGCGTAATGCGCAATGGCAGCGTCTAGGTGATTTTTTCAGCCGCGCTTTTGCGCAAGGTGAGCAGCAAGAAGACTTGAGCCTTGCACAAGATCAAGTTCTACAAGATGACGAGGAGCGTTCTGATACTGAAGCGCAGGTTGACAGTGTATTTGGTAGTGTAATCAATAGGCCATCCCTCAAGCAGACAAAGAACAAGGGAGAGGCACAGGACACACAGGATTCACAGGAGTCACGGGCAAGTGTGCAACAGGGTTTAGGAACAATTCCTTTGCGTAGTTTGTATGAAAGGATATCTGTTAACGATGCTTTGCTTCAGAACCTTGCTGAGCGCACTGATCGTCTAGGGGAGCGAGAAAGGACGGTAGAGGCGCGCGAAACGATTTTGGCGGCTTTACAGAAGAAGGTTGAGGAGCGTGAGAAATCTTTACAATCTACTCGCTCTGAGATTAAGGCTTTGCTGGAACGGTATGAAGGTGAGCAGAGTGGTGGTCTGAAGCAGTTGATCGGCATATATTCGACGATCGAACCCAAGCGTGCTGCGGCTATATTTAACGAGTTGGATTTAGACATTGTTGTTTCGTTGTTGCGTCAGATGCCGTCGCGGCGGGTTGCGCCTATACTAGCGGCGATGGATGCTGACAAGGCACGTCGTATAACGCTAGAGCTTTCTGAATAAGATGGAGTTTGCGCGTCAAGTTCGCAGACAAGCGCAGGTATCGCGCAAGACGGATGAGACGGATATTGAGGCTGATCTACTGCTTGACGGTTCTGGTTCTACGCGAATTGCTAGCGGTGTTGCATTTTTTGACCATATGCTTGAACAGACGTTCCGCCATGCTTTATTTGACCTAGAGTTGAGAGCGCAGGGGGACTTGCTTGTTGATGCGCATCATACGATTGAGGATTGTGGCTATGTTTTAGGCAAGGCGATTTCGCAAGCGTTGGGAGCGCGCGTGGGTATTGCGCGCTATGGTTCTGCTTTGATTCCGATGGACGAGAGTTTAGCGCGAGTTGTTATAGACTTGAGCGGTAGACCGTCGCTACATTTTAGATTACCGTTTATTTCTCGCCTTATCGGTAGTTGTGATGTTTGTTTATTTCAGGTATTTTTCAGTTCATTCAGTCATTCTTTGGGAGCTTCGCTGCACATGACGAGTTTGTATGGGGAGAATGACCACCATCGCATCGAGGGTATATTTAAAGGTTTGGGGCATGCCCTACGCGCGGCGGTTAGAATAGACGAGAGCCTAGGGCAGCGAGTTCTTTCGACTAAGGGTTGTCTCTCTGGAGTTGAGGGAAGCGCGGCTAGTATGGCAGAGAAGAGTAAATAGGAATAATATAGTTGAAGCTGCCTGGTATGGGAGAAACGGCGCTAGTTGATTATGGTAGCGGTAATATCCGTTCGGTTGCGAGTGCGCTTGTTGCTGCGGGAGCGTCTAGTGTTTATATCGGAGCGGATCCTGCGCGCTTGCGAAAAGCTGATAGATTTGTGCTACCTGGAGTAGGAGCGATGGGTTCCTGCCTTAGCAAGTTACAGACAAAACGAGGTTTGCTCGAAGTACTAGAGGATTGCGTTTTGCGCAAAGGTAGACCTTTTTTAGGAATATGCGTAGGCATGCAAGTAATGGTTGAGTATGGCTTTGAACATGGAAGACGACAAGCGCTGGGCTGGCTACAAGGTTCAGTCAAGCGATTACAACCGAAGAATAGCGATAACGAAGGGCAGAGCAACCTGCCAGTACCGCATATGGGTTGGAACAACTTACAGCAACTGCGCCCGCACGCCCTATTGGCGGGTATAGGCGATAGCGAGGCGGTATACTTTGTCCACAGTTTTGCTATTAGTGGTAATGCGCCTTCTTGCGCTATTGCACAGGCGCAATACGGAGGAGATGTGCTAGCTATGCTTGCGAAGGATTCTATGGTTGGCGTGCAATTTCACCCTGAGAAAAGCCAGAGCGTTGGGCGAAGGATGCTTGCGAATTTTCTAGCGTGGTGTCCGTGACACACGGTGTCTGTGACACGATATTAACCCAGTAACTATGATAATATACCCGGCACTCGACTTGAAGGGTGGCGTATGCGTTCGTTTGTATAAGGGCGAGAGGGAACGCGCGACACGCTACAACGAAGACCCGTTGCAGCAAGCGCGTTATTTTCTTGCTCAGGGAGCGCGAGCACTGCATGTAGTCGACCTTGATGGAGCGTTTGCGGGGCATTCTGAGAATGGTGCGATTATCGAAAAGATCGTTGCAGCGAGCGAAGCCCCGATACAGTTAGGAGGAGGTTTGCGTTCAAAGCAAGCGGTTGAGCACTGGCTCGAGCGCGGTGTTGCGCGTGTTGTCATTGCGACGCTGGCGGTTGAACATCCTGATGTTGCCTTGGCACTGTGCGAGAAATGGGGCAAGAGGATTGCGATAGCTCTTGATTTAAGGGACGGCAAGATAGCGACGCGTGGCTGGTTGAAGGATAGTTTGGACCTTGAACCTAATATGTTTCTCAGCCCATTTGTAGCTGCGAACATCGGTGCTGTTATCGTAACGGATATCACCCGCGATGGCACGCTTAGCGGAGCGAATAGCACTCTGACGGCAGGATTTGCGCGCGCGTTGCCGTGCGAGGTGATAGCCTCTGGTGGCATATCGTCGCTAGAAGACTTGCTAGAGCTTGCCCGCGAGCCAGCTATCGCTGGGGCTATCTGCGGTCGTGCGTTGTACGAGGAAAAGTTTTCTCTTGCGGAAGCGCAAATAGCGATAGAACGGCAAGACATAGAGTCAGGTAAAAAACCAAAATGTTGATGCCGCGCATCATACCCTGCTTGGATGTAAAGCAAGGGCGTACGGTTAAAGGGGTAAACTTTAAAAATTTAATAGACGCAGGCGACCCCGTTGAGCTAGCCCGAAGTTACGACGAACAGGGAGCGGACGAGATTGTGTTTCTCGATATAAGCGCAACGCTAGAGGCACGCGAAGCTATGCTCTCTATAGTGCAAGCGGTAGCGGAGCAGGTATTCATTCCCTTGACGGTTGGCGGTGGCGTTCGTACTGAGGCGGATGTGCAAAACTTACTATCGGCAGGTGCTGATAAGGTTTCGATCAACTCTTCTGCCTTAGCGAATCCTCAGTTGATATCTGACGCTGCGATGAGTTTTGGCTCGCAATGCATAACGATTGCAATCGATGCAGGCCGAGATAGCGATAACCACGCTAGCGGATTTTCGGTATACTCGCACGGAGGCAGCAAGCATAGCGGACGCGATGCACTCGAATGGGTAAAGGAGGCTGAGGAGCGAGGGGCGGGAGAGATTCTCGCTACCTCGATGGATTGCGATGGCAAAAAGACTGGCTTTGACCTAGCGCTATTGACGATGATCGCTAAAGCGGTAAGCATTCCGATTATAGCCTCAGGCGGAGCGGGAGAGATGGAACATTTTTCGCAAGCACTTAAGATACCGAATGTTACGGGAGTGCTCGCGGCTTCTTTGTTCCACTATGGCGAGCTTGCTATTCCACAGCTGAAGGCATACTTGCAGGAACAAGGTATGCCGATGCGTATTACCGAAGAAGCTACTAGGCAAAACAGCGTTGTAAAATAACGATGAAACTAGTGTAAAGTGATTTAGTTATGGCAAGTTTTGACCTTGAAAGTTTATACGAACGCGTAGCTATGCGCGGGCGTGAAGCGAGAGCTGGTGACTCCTATAGCGCGAGGTTACTAGAACGCGGCATCGAGCGCGTTGCCCAGAAGCTAGGCGAGGAAGCTATAGAAACGCTGATCGCTGCGATAGGCTTACAGCAAGTATCACAGCAGGCATCTAGTGCAGCACGAAGCGAGAAAGAGATGACAAAACAGCGTGAACTATGCGAAGAAAGCGCCGACCTACTGTATCACCTATGCTTATTGTGGTATGCTTGTGGCACAAAACCACAGGATGTGTATGATGTTCTAGAGCGACGGGCTGCTGAACGCGATGCCGATGTTGCCCGCGTTACTATGGATTATGAAAACAAAGAATAGACGATCAAGTAGCCTGCATAAGTGACCTCCATGCCCCAAGCGTACGATCCGAACAATATATTCGCAAAGATTCTGCGTGGTGAGATACCTTGCAAAAAGATATACGAAGACGAGGTAGCCCTATGCTTTCACGATGTTGCTCCGCAAGCACCTGTGCATGCGCTAGTCATACCTAAGGGAGAGTACCAATCCTTTTCCGATTTCACACTAAAAGCTTCTAGTAAAGAGGTATGCGGCTTTTTTCAAGCGGTGCAAAGAAGTATCGAGGCGCTGAAGTTAGAGGCAGGCGGTTATCGATTGCTCAGCAACCACGGCGAGCATGCGGGGCAAGAAGTACCGCACTTTCATGTTCATATCTGTGGCGGCGGACATTTAGGAAAGATGATAAGCAGAAGTTGAACTGCCAAGTTTGTATGCGTAATTTTCTGCAAATACAAACTCGTTAATAGCTACTAATCGAATTTATGTAGCCTACCTGCCCGAAAACCTTGAGCGCGCAGGTTTGTCAATACCTCTTGTATGTGTTCTTTACTTTTTGTCTCTGCGATAATATCGAGTTCTGCTTCCTTTGCAGCGCATGATTCGAATAAGCGTTTGTGCGAAACCTCGACGATGTTTGCGCCGGCTTCTCCAAAGATGGATGCGACCCTTGCCAAGACACCTGGTTGATCTGATATTGAAACGCCAATATGCGCCATGGCGCCATTGTGCGCCATCTGTCGTGTTAGTACGGAAGATAGCAACCTAGTATCGATATTTGCCCCGCATATTACGAGAACGACCCGCTTACCACGGAAGCGTTGTGGATGTGCGAGTATAGCAGCGAGAGGAGCAGCCCCAGCACCTTCGGCAAGCACGCGTCCATTTTCTAGTAGACAGGCGATTCCACGCTCAAGGGCAATCTCGTCGAGTAGCAGTATATCGTCTACCAGACGCTTGACGATTTCAGCGTTCGATGCGCCTGGTTGCTTGACCGCGATCCCCTCGGCTATGGTTTGCCCGCCTATGCTAGCATTTGATTTACCTTGTGCTGCTGTGCGATTTACTAGCTGGTGCATCGTTGGGTATAGAGCAGCCTCGACCCCGATGATGTCGGCTTTTTTATTCTGCTCGCCGAGTTTAGCCTCCAATGCTGTAGCGATGCCTGCGATAAGCCCGCCGCCGCCAATTGGCACGACAACGCAATCGAACTCTGGTACATCCTCGACAATTTCTAAGCCGACGGTACCCTGCCCTGCGACGACCATCGCATCATCGTATGGCGAGACGAAGATAAGATTGTGTTTTGTCTGCAATTCGCGCATTTTTTCCATGCAATCGTCTAGCGTCTCACCGCATTGCTCGACCTTGCCGCCAAAGCTCTGAGTGCGTGAGACCTTAGCGTATGGAGCGTTTATTGGCATGACGACTCTCGCCTCGATGCCTAAGCGCCCTGCGTGATAAGCTAATGCTTGCGCGTGGTTACCTGCAGAGACGGCAATGACGCCTCGCTTACGCTCGTCGGCATTCAATTGCAACAACCTATTGAGTGCGCCTCTATCTTTAAACGACCCGCTACGCTGCAGAGTTTCTAGTTTTAGGTATATATCGGCACCTAGTAAGGCGGATAGGGCAGCGGAGCGATGGCAAGGAGTGCGTACGATACCGCTTGCTATGCGTTCTTGCGCCTCGGTGATGGCGTCTATGGTTATTTCGTATGTTATGAGCGTATACTAGGGGTATGATTGGGGATATGATTGGGGGGTAAATAGGAATTTAGGCTTTGCTTTTATTCGCTTTTTAGGTTTATTTTTTCTTCGCGCCATGCGAGTTGTTCGCGCAAGGCTACCACACTGCCGACGACGAAGACAACAGGTGGAGATAGAGTTTTTGCGATCATCACGGCTTCCTTTAGGGTAGTAGTATTGACTGTTTGATCTGGTAGTGTTGCGTTGCGTATGAAAGCTACTGGTTCTTCTGGGTTGCGCCCTGCGTTTAGCAGTTTAGTAACGATTTCCTCGATATGCTTCATGGCCATGTAGAAGACGAGTACTTCGACGCTACTTACGAGTTCTTTCCAGCGAATATTTTTAGGCAAGGTACCGGTTAAATCGTGCCCTGTAAGGAAGGTAATACTTGAATTATAGTTACGGTATGTTAACGGAATTCCTGCGTATGCTAGGGCTGCTGGAGCGGCTGATATTCCTGGCAATACTCGAAAAGGTATTTTAGCTTTGACGAGAGCTAGGGCTTCTTCACCGCCTCGTCCGAAAATGAAGGGATCTCCGCCCTTTAGGCGCAATACTCTAGTTCCTGCTTTAGCTTTATCGATGAGTAAATCGGTAATATCATTTTGTATTGCGGATGGTTTTCCGCCTCTTTTTCCTGCGTATATGCGCTCGACGGATTCTGGAATAAGAGATAGTATCGCATGCGAAACTAAAAAATCATATACGATGCACTCGGCTTTGCCAAAAGCATCATAGAGTTGTAGCGTAAGTAAACTAGGGTCTCCAGGACCAGCACCAGCAAGCCAAACCCATCCCTTCTCGAAATCAGGAAAAATGGATTGCAACGACGCAAAAAAATCACTGCCCGTTTTATCCTTCACAGTAGGTTAATGCATGCGCTCGAAACCAATTGGTTCTCTGCCACAAACTCGCGCAAATACAAGATACAGCTTGCCAACATCCGAGGACATGAAAGCCATTGGCAAAAGATTGTCAGGATCAACCCTTTGTGCACCATTGAGTAAATTCTCAAAAACTCGTTGATAGGTAGTAATACTTTTGTTAATCGATGGTTCAGCCTCTACCGCATCATTCATCTTCGAAAGTAACGCAGGACTCGTACTTTGCAGCATCCATCTCGTAAATGCGTTGCTTCCACTATCGTCAAAATTATCGAGACGGATATCCTCATCGCCATCAAAAAGTTGGTGTGCAATCTTCGTACTATGCTTGTGCAAGTCCTCAACGACAGAACGAGCGCGTTTCATAAAAGTTTCTTGCACCTTGGATAGTCCGCCGGAAAAAAGGTTGCGCATATCATCGCGAATAGGATCGGTTGCTCGCTTGAGCTTACGAACATCAGCACTGATTTTCTGCGACAAAGACTCAGTCTCATTTCTTAACGAGTCGACACGAGCAAGAATTTCATTACCATGTCGTTGTAAGTCGGCAGGCAGAGATTCGAAACGGTCAAGAGCCTTGTCGGTAAGACTTTCAATTTCTCGGCATTGTCTATATAGTTCTGTACGCAAAGAAGCAAGTTGCTGAGTGATTGCAGCGGCTCCCCGTTTATCGTCAACAATAGAATGATTGAGTGCATGAATATTATCGGTAATCGAATTAGTAACCTTATTAAAAGAACGTTCTGTTTCGTTAAAGCGTTCTTGCACCGAGGAAAGAGCCTCACCCGCTCGCTTACCAAAAGTACTGAAGGAGCGAGACGAAGCATCCGATAAGTTGCGTTGTTCGTTTAATAAGCGGTCCGTATGCTCCATTCCAGCGACAAGACGCCTGCTACTTTCAGTAAATCGAATGCCACTGCTATCGAGACTGGCTACCGTACGCTCTAAAATATTTTGTAAATCCTCCGAAATGCTACGGAAATCGCTCCCGGTATTACGAAAACGTAGTGCAAATTGCTCACCACTTGAACGAAGATTTTCCAAGTTAGTTAGTAAAGCACCACCCATATCCTTCAGGCGTTCCTCAAATCCTGTAGCACTCTTCTCGACCGCCTCTGTTTGTTTGTGCAACAAGTGCGCGATCTTTTGCGATTGTTGCTCCAAATTCGTTGCGGAATGCGCAATTGTATGCGCACTACCAAGCAGACGCTTCTCTGCTTTCTCCATCGTTTCACTGGCAGCAGCAAATAAGGTTTGTATCTGCAGCTCCTGCTGTTGTAGCAGAGAACTTGTTTTATGTACTCGCGCGTGCGAATCTTCAAATCCCTTGTATAGCTTTTCAGCTTGCAGGTCCATCGCTTCAACGATTCTTCCTACCTGGCGGAGTGTCGGGTCGAATGCAGTCGTAAGAGTTTTGTTATGACCTTCCAATGCTTGCCCGATATGCGCTATTTGTGCTCTAATTTTTTCCTCTAAAGCACTCACATGCATGCGTGCTTGGTTCGATACCTCGCTCATAGTTGCCAAGTGTTGCTGCAATCGCTCTTGCACAGCTACTAATAGGGTGCCAGCTTTCTCAGCACGCGAAACAACCACCTCACCAGCTTCAGCAGTAGCACTACTCGTCTCAACATTCTTTATCTGCACCTTTTCGAGAACTGAAAATACCTTACGCTGGTCCTCTAGCATTCGCGTACGCACAAGTGTACTTGAACTTTCAATACGTTCTAACAAAGATTCAAAATACTGAAGCTGTTTTTTAGCAAGGGTCTTTATATCTACAATTCTGCTATCGTTACCTTGAATCGCCCCTTGCATTTGATCAAGCGAATTGTCTAGTGCTTGGGTCGATTGCGCAATTTGTGAGACAAGTTTGCTTGCAGATTTGTCAAGTATACTTGTCTGTTCCAAAAGTCTATCAAATATTTTGTTGTTAGTTTCAACCAACGCATGCGAAAGATTCTCACCCAAGCGGTCAAATTGCCGTAAATTATGTGCCATCGATTGGTGCAATATATCACCTTGCTCAGAAAGGCGTTTTGTGAGTGCATCATTGATCAACTGTGTTTGTTCTTGCACATTCGTTGAAAAAGATTCGATACGAGTTATCGCTTTATCTGCGATACTGTCAATTGCCTTATCTTGCTCTGATCGAATGTATGCTGTCGCTTCACCGATTTTCTCCGCCTGCTCGCGTAAATTATCGGACAATGACCGTCCTGTTTCAATTAATGCGTTAGTCGTATGGTCGAGCGTTTCCGCTCCTTCTGTAATTTTACCACTCAAATCGCTTGCAATCGACAAGCCTTTTCGACTTTGATCTTCTATCGATGACAACGCGCTATTAATCGTGCCAGATAAGCGATCCATCGAACTACCTGTTTTATCCGAATGATCTTTAAGTTCGTGTAGACGACTTGTGATAGCCTCACCAGAGCGGTCTAGTGCCCCAAGAGTGCGCGAAAGCAGACCTTCGAATACATTCTCATAATCCTGAGCCCGTGCGTGAAGGCTTTCATTCTGCTGTTCTAGCCACGATACGAGGTGTCCCAACCACTCGCTGTGGTGACTGAAATTACCTCGTAACTTTGCGTGGAGGATATCATTTTGCTCTACGACAACGCTTTCTAAAAGCTCTCTATCCTGCTCAAGACGCTCGGTCACAGCTTTTCGTAAATCCTTCTGCGATTCTAAAGTGCGTACGAACAAGCTTCGCAATTCCGTATTTTGTTCGAACATCCGTTTCTTGACATGTTCACCAGCATCAATCAAAGTTTGCGCCGATTGTCTAACTTCTTTCTCGTGCTGCGAGTTAAAGCTGCTTAAAATACTTTGTAACTTACGAGTTTGATCATTAAGGGTTTCTCGAATTTGTACCTGACGAGATTCGATACGATTAACTAATTGGTCCACTCCAGTAGTGATATCCTGTAGAACGCCACGCACTCTTGTGTAAAGGCTGTTCTGACCAGTGGAAAAATTCTCTACCATCTCCGTATGCTGGAGTTCAATGTTTTTTTCAAAGTCCTGCAACCGAGCACTATTGTCAGTTGCTATCTGTTGTAGGTGTTTTGTTATTTCTTCGCCGCTTGCGCGGAGCTGAGCTAAGTTTTTTTGTTGCGTACCCGTAACCTTTTCGCGGAAGTCTCCAAAACTTATAGAAAGCTTGCTAACCTCATCCTGAATAACCGAAACAAATTCTTCGCGACGCAATGACAACAAACTACCCATATCATCCTTCAAACTCGAAAAATGGCGAGTCACATCGGAAAACATCTCTTCTTTATTCTGAAGGCTAGAAACTATTTGCGTCATGCTCGCCAAAGAAGAACCGCTACTATCCTCCAACGCAGAAAGACGCTCCCGTAATAATGCACTCGTAACTTCCATAAGTTCCCGCGATTCGCTTTGCGTTTCTTCCGCTAAACGCCTCATCGTAGCCGTCTTCTCACATACATCAGCACTCGTCAATTGCAACACCTCGCTAGCACGAGAACTAGCTAAACGCAATGACTCCGCTTGGCGTAGCATCTCAGCCCCAATACTTTGCAAACGAGGATAGTCAGAACGATCACCAGACGCACCAGATTGCTCACCCGTCAATAGATCAAGCTGCAAACCGAAAATATCGCTCTGCTCCTTAGCCTGAAACTGGCGCAATCCAACTACCAATACAAGACCAAGCATCAAAAGCGGTAGCAAAACCAACGAAAGAAACGAAAGTAACTGAAAACCAGTCGGAACAAATCCTTGCGCAGAAACATAAAAAACTACACAAAGCCAACCCAACGCAGAGACACCAACAATCGAAATTAACCAATGCTTGCCTCGTTTTGTCGAACCCAATAACCTCGCTCGCGCGCGCGCAAAACTACTCGTCTCTTCTCCAACTCGTTCGCTCATGGCAGGACTAGTTCCCGATTGCGTAAAATCTTCTATCTCGCTCATAAAACTCTTCTTACAGGTTGTCCAAAAAGCATAGATTAAAGCTGAACCAAGTAAGCGTTATAGCAAGCATCATAGTAAACATCATATCTTATCTCTTGCTGGCTTGTAGAGGATAGGGTAGTCTGGCGAAGTTCGCATGCGTGATGCATCTTGTTTCCACTTAGACCGAATATGCGTTCGCTATATGCCCACTTGGCGGAATTGGTAGACGC
>JABAAW010000025.1 GCA_014238535.1 Alphaproteobacteria bacterium | reverse complement strand
CTAATAGCAGAATTTCAAGAGGGGGGGAAATCCGCAAAAGCGAAAAATAATTACAATTGCAGCCAGAGAAATGTAAATCCAGTTGTGTGGTGCGAGGATGATCTCGCCGAGACTAGTCTCCATTTTTTTGGGTAGCTGGGTGTTAAGTTATAGGAATAAGAAGCAGAGCAGGAAAACTAGGGAATGCTCGTAAAACTATTCTCGTAAATATAAGTGCAGGCTAGCTAAAAATTAGTGCTCGTAGTTTAGGCTGTAGCTCTCTAATATCTCAAGGACTCAAGGAGTCGAAGAGCAGAGGACTCGAGGAGTCTAAGCGTCGAAGTCCTAGGACGCCTCGCCAATCTTAAACTGCCCAAAGCGCTTTTTGAAACGCGATAACTGACCAGTATCAAGCAAATGCCGCGCTCCGCCAGTCCAAGCAGGGTGCGACACTGGATCAACCTCGAGCCGCAACTCATCACCCGCCTTGCCCCAAGTCGAACGAGTCTCAAAACTCGTGCCGTTCGTAAGGCGAACCGTAATCATATGGTAGTCCGGGTGGATATCCTTCTTCATAACCAAATAACTCTATACTCGAAGAAGCGCAAACGCAACATATTTCTGTAAAAAAAATACTACTCACGCAGAAAAACTAAACGCATGTTAGGAACGCACCTGCAGCACTAGCAAAAGCAAAAGTAATGAAGTATCTAGCAAACTATGATAGTCTCGCAGTAGAAGGAAACTATGGGGATGCCATAAGGGGCGCTCCAACAAGACAGGAAACTCGAGCAGGAAAATCCTTGGGAGCGCAATAGTATGAGCCGAGTAGGTCGTAGCAGAAATCTAGGAACAGCAGGCGCTACAGCCGTCGCTAACAACGCGGGCGTTCATAGCGCAAGTAAAAAACGCCGCTCAAAAGCAAGCACCAGCGTCTCAAACTTCGCGCGCTCGCTCGCAAGCACCGCAACCATAAACGCAAGCGATAATCTAGGCGCAGTAGGCGAAAGCAGCGCAAGCAACTCGGTAGCCGAAATAGTCGAAGAAAGCAGCTTGCTCGCAATACAGGAAAAATCCGCTCTAAACTCGCAAAGCCTAAAGCAAAAAAATACAAAAGCAAAGGCTATCGAATACGCCGAAGGTTTACTGCAAAGGTTGGACGCTCTGCATACACGGTTGCTCGCAGGCGAGGTATCGCAAGAGAGGCTCGAGCAACTCGAGGCGTTCTTCGCACAAAATCATAAAAATACTAACGACAAAAAACTACAGGAAATACTAGCCGAAATAGAACTGCGCGTGCAGGTCGAACTCGCTAAAAGAAAAAGGTAGCAGAAAAACCTATGACAAAGTCGAGTATAGTAAAGTTCACAAGTGCGCTCCGCAAGGTTGCTCGCGTTGACGGATGGCTCTTCAAGGGTGTAGAGTGCAGAGGCTAAAGTAGGGACGGGGTAGGGATAAGGCAGATGTTAAGAATTGAATTCAGCGATAAACAAAAACAAAAAATAAGAAAAATACACAATGCGCGTTGCGTGTTGTGCGGGCTCGGTGAGAAAGAGGGTGCAGGAAGCCATGTAGCAAGTAGAGTGCCTCGGCAAGACGGCGGTGAAGCAGTTATAAGCAACGGGCAGATACTTTGCACTAAACATAAAAACGCTAGATTCGATGCAGAAAAAATAGACCCTAAAACAGATTCTGGGAAAAATTTTATTATCTCTATGCACGGCTTGGCAAAAGATAAAAAATCCGAACACTACCAAGAATTTTTTGCGAAATTACTAAAAGTCTACAAAGCACACAATATCGATAAGCATATTGCTTGGAAAAAATGAGGGTAATGTAACTAACTGTTATTTATTCTTCTTTCTTTTTCTTTTCTCCATATTTCGCTTTTTTCTAAAGCTTCTGGGAGCCAGTTTATAAATTTAGATGCTTCTTCAAAATCTTTACAAATACTTTCGCTAGTTTTGCTGTTTATTTCTCCTTCTAAGTCAGCGAATTTTCCGTGCGCGACCCTATTGCGGATTCCATTTAAATAACAAAATTTTCTAATATATTTGTCAATAGGAATTTCTTTATTTCCTGCCTTCTTTTTTTCCTCTCCTCTCCACCACTTATACCACTCACAAAAATCTTCACCAAATTTTTTAAAAAATTTATTTACTGATTTATTACTTGGATCGCTTACTAAACTGAATAGCTTGTTTTTACCTAACATATTCTCGCTAAGTTTTTTTGCTATGGTACTATCGCATGGTTCAAATATTTTTGTAATTACTTCCTTGATTGCTTCTTCGAAATAGCAGGTTGATGTAATAATAATACTACGTTTTATATGATATTCAACCATACTCTTAGTTGTTGCCACTAATTCAGCACGTTCATCTTTGGTTGATTTAATTTGTTTGTTAGGAACTATTTTACCTAAAAATTCCGAGATATTCTTATAACAACCGATTGCTTCATAAACATGGGTATCATTAGCATCAAGCATAAAAAATGTCCATTTTATTTACAATTGCTATAGTAAAGTTTTTTTTGCAAGTGTAAGCCTTTTTTGTATATTATTCGCATTTGTTGTTCCCTCTTGTAAATAATCTTCGAGAGAGCTATTGTTTAAGAAAGTATTTAATTTTTTAGAATCAATATCTTTAACTTTACTAGCAGATTGCTTTTTCCAAGCCTCCTCACAAATAGCAAGAAAAACAGATTCAAAGGTAGGTACTGAGAATTTATTCATATTCTTTTTTAAAAAAGTTTTTCCACTTGCCTTTTTAAAAAAAACTAAACAAATATCTTCTATTAATTTTATTTCTTTTTCTTTATCTGTTTTATCTAAAAAATTACATGAAAAATTATTTAAAAAAGTTTTCATTCCTCCTTTGTAATTATCAATCCACACTAAAAGAGCTATCGCTCTCAAAAGAGCTTCAATATCGTACATTTTTTTATTTGGATATTCTTTACCAACAATGCTTCTCCATGCTGGATTTTTATTTAACTTATATAAAATTTTATAAAATTCAGAATCATACATCGCTGCCCTTATTTGTTGCGCTGCGAGGTTAACTCCACCAGAATTAAGCCTTTTGTATATTTCAAAAATACCATTGTCACCGTCTCTATTGTTTCTTTTCTTAATATTGATTATGTGCAGTGTGGTGAAATCAAAATTTTCTTTTTGTTCCCTATCATCATCTTCAATGTCTTTATAGCTCATCCCATTAAATTTATTTTCTTTATTGTTAGAGTGACCTTTAGGTAAATTTAATTTAAAGTTTACAAAAAGATCATCGTTCATAAACATTTCCTTCATTGAAATTGAATCGTCAATCATAACACTACGAATTTGCTCCCTTATTCTATCGTTGTTTTTAGGGTAACGACCTTTTACAAAAAAATAAATGGTTAGCAATCGTTGCTGCCCATCTAGTATCTTGAATCTATTCTCACCTTCCTTATTTTCTTGGAAAAAAAATGAAGGCATTGGAAGCCCGCAGAGAATTGTATCGATAAAAAGTGAAGATTTTTTTAAATCCCACTGAAAGTGTCTCTGGAATGAAGGGATTCTAATTCTGCCCTTATCCATGAAATAAATAGTCGTTGCTATATTAAAGTCATTGGGAAGTAGAATTAGCTCGTTTTTCAATAAAGATGAGTGATCATCTTCTGCATTGCCACTGTAATACTCATCATCTTTCGCATCATCGATCATTTCGTCAACAGCACTTGGCTTTTCTGGTACTTCGGTTTCTGCCATGATTCCATCCTATTTAAAAAAGTATAAATCTCTTATGATATACAATATGATATACAAATAATCAGAGTCTTCGTTTTTTTGCAGTAAGTCAACTGCTTTGGCTGGTTGCGTTAGCCTTTTTTGACCCATAGGACAGGGCGCGCCGTGCGCAACTCAATGTCTACTATAACCGAATGCAGGCGGTTATACGATTCTAAATTGTAAAAACCACCCTTGCGACCACGCTCTAAACGCTTGACCATCGCTACTCCACTGCGAGTCTCAACAACGCACGCGCGACCCAATAACTCCGACGGTGTGCCAGAAAAACATAAGTCTATAAATAATATATCACTATCCTCAAATACCGGACTCATACTATCACCCCTCACAACAACTCCTCCCCAACTCGTGCGCTTCGAACTAAAGCCTAAAAGCTCGCCAGGTGCCGAAACTAACTCTCCACCAGGAAACTGGTCGTTCCAATACTCAATGTCCGAACCCGCTCGAACAATGCCAACTATCGGAAAATCACGCGACTCCGCTACTCGATGCTCGCGTAAAGGAACTCGAACGCCCACAGAACCACTAGTAGAATTATTATTAGCAATGCCAGCTCCTGCTCCTAGCGAAAAGTCGATGCTAAGCGCATCGCATATCTGCTTAAAGCGGTCGACAGACGGAGACGAACCACGGATTACCGAACGCAGAGTCTCAGGCGGAAAGCCATACTGCTTCTCCGCCGCATGAATCGAAAGGCGCAAATCGCGCAGTCTAGACTCTATCAAGACTACTAGAGAACGAGAAAAATCACCGGGTTTCGGTTTAGGCATAATCATAATATATTCCGAAAAAATAGCCTTGTCCACTTTTTCTCTTGATTTTTTCATAATATACACTGAAAATAGCAACTAAGGGCAAAAAACGCAAAAACAATCGCAGAAACATAAAGCCTGAGGAAATAAAATTGTGACATACGCTCAAACTCTACTAAACCTTACATACGACACTAATCGAGCCCTGCGCGAAGGAAGACTAGGCGCGCAAGAGTGGTTCGAATTCCTGAACGCCATCGAAAGACTCGCCATAACCATGCAAATGCAAGAACAACAGCATACAAATACATTCGTGAAAAATACTCGCGAAAATAAACGCAGCTGCGTAGCGCAACGCATCTCGACAATACCGCGCCAAGCTAATTCTAACCTGTCTAGCTCTAAACTGCATAGCTCTAAACTACCCAGCTCTAAACTACCCAGCTCTAAACCGCATAGCTCTAAACCGCATAGCTCTAGCCTGCCGCAAGTATCGCTTGCTCAAGCCTCGCTTGTTAATGGGCAAAAAAGTCACCTAAACCTAGCAGCTAACGAAAGGCAGCTTAGCGAGGAGAGGTAGACGCTCGTGTTAGCGAGCTTAAGTAAAATGCGCGCGCGTGCGCTCGCGAAAAGTTAGACGCGACAAAATTATAGGCAGCATCGCCCATCCGTCTGCGCTCCTTCAACGGTAGGCGCGCAAAACGCAACATCGCATACGCTAAATCTTCGCTATCGCCACAAGCACAAGTAAAAGCACTGCAAGCGTTACTATCCTCTCGAACAGCGCGTTCAAAACCATCATAACGCGCAACAATCGCAGGTACGCGCATCGCCGCAGCCTCCAGTATAACTCGCGGCAGACCCTCCGCGTAGGACGGCAACACCAAGCAATCAACACTCGCAAGCAGACGCCCTACATCCTCGCGCTTAACGCTAAAGTCGTAGCCAGAGCCAGGCGCGTTAGAGGATTCTATATCGCCCTCGTAGCAGCTAATATATCCTCGCGCACGCGCTCGTTCGATGCGCTCCATCGGAAAACCATCAGGGTCGCTTGGCGAACTCTCGCCCGCCAGTAAAAACTCTAACGCAACCTGCGAGGTTGCAACCTGCGAGGTTGTAACCTGCGAGGTTGCTCGTCCAATCTGCGCTTGGTTTGTGTTTTGCTCTATCTTACTGCCTAGCTTACTCTCTTGTTTACTTCCTAGCATGCGAGCAGCTGCTAGGTATTCACCAACTCCCTTCGCGCAGAGTAATCTGCCTAAGTACAGAAAGCGTATAGTATTCTCGCCAAGTCTTCTATTGTTATCCTGCCCTCTCTTGTCGTTATTGCTATTGTCGCTATTGCTGCCAAGCCTCAAGTCTATACCCATGTCGTTGCTTACAAGGATGTCGTCTGCGAGCGAGGGTATCCTCTTACGCAGCAAGTTACGGTTATGCTCGTTTAGCACCCAAAGCTGCGTCGCTCCGCGCAGTAAAAAGCATAGGCAGCTCGTTAGTATCCTGTGAAAAATACTACGCCTCGTGAAAGCGCGTCCTAGTCCCGTGAAAAAGCCTATCAGCCGCAAGCGCAATAGTGGCATAAGGAGCAGGCGTGCAAGCGCGCTGTGGAATATCGGCTTTATCGTGTAGGCAACGACTATCTGTACGTGGGCGCGCTGTGCGCGGGTGCGTAAAAACAAGCGGGCAACGCACAAAAGCGTGCGCAACTCGAGCAGCGGGTTCAAGCCGTAGTCCGATAGCGGTAGCTCGTGGTACGCTATCTTGAGCGAAGCTAGTTTGCCTCTAAGGCTATCGCCTTCATCCCTGCTAGTTTTTTGCGCCGCGATGGCGACTTGCGCGCCTGCTCGTTGTAGCGCAACTAGGATGTGGCGGTGTTCGGCAAAAAATACTCCGCCCTTCTTTGTAAAAAATAAAATGCGCACTCCTGCAAGCTCGCTATGCGAGTGTGACTCAAACGTCTTCTTTGCCATCGCCAATCTTATTAGGTTTCAGCTAGCTATGTAATGTCGTTGGCAATTACACTGTCCGTGGCAGACGAGTCTGCCAGACTTGTCTGGGCTAAAAATTTTTGCACAGTCGCAAGGCATCGTAGACGGCAGCGTGGATGTTACGCGCCGCAACAGCATCGCCGATGCGAAATAGTTGAAACTTACCCGCGCTATTGCTACAGATGTTTTGCTCGCAACCTTCGAGTAGCGCTCGCTGGTCAACTTCGCCTAGGTTTTGCGATAGCGGTTTCAGCGCGAAATATAACTCGTCGTTCGCTGCGGTCGCGTGCTCTACGAATAGGCGGTCTACCTCTAAAAAGCGTCGCTTGCTCGGCGCGTAATCCGAACCTAGCTCAACCTTAAGGTGATTGCCGCTACGCTCTACTCCGATTAAGCGCGTGCTTATCTCAACGCGCACGCCATGCTCGCAAAAAACGCGCGCTACCTCCGCGTGCGTAAGACCTCCGATGTCAGGCGCTACGCTGCGTTCTGGTGTCGCATAGTATATCGAAGAGTCCGTAGCGCGAGTAGCAAGAGTTTCCGCAAGCTGCACGCCAGCCTGCGCTCCGTTGTCATCGTAGACCATCACGCGAAGTTGCTCGTCGTTATCGCTACTGATGGGCGCTCCGCCAAGCACTTCCCAACCCGTCTCCGCAAGCTCCGCTCCGTAGCTCAACGGTGGCTTTTGCGGAACACCGCCGCTCGCGATTACAACGATGGCAGGCTCCGCTGCTAGGATGTCTTCTACCCCCGCGTAGCGATTATAACTGATGTTGCCTTGCAGGTTCGCTATCTGTTGTAAGCGCCAATCGACTATGCCGATTAACTCCTTGCGCCGACCTTGCGCGCAGAGGCGTAGCTGTCCGCCCGCGTGCTCTGAGGCTTCCCATAATAGAGTCTCGTGACCTCTCTCGAGGCAGACGCGCGCAGCCTCCAAGCCCGCAGGACCTGCTCCTATTATAAGCACTCTTCGGGGCTTGTTAGTCTTATGCGCACGCAAGCTATCATCGTGCGGCATGCTCTCTTCGCGTCCACTCGCAGGGTTGTGGATGCACAGCGTATCAAGACCTAGGTACAGGCGATCGATGCAGTAACTCGCGCCAACGCACGGGCGGATATCATCCTCGCGACCCGACAGAGTCTTACGCGCTATGTGTGGGTCGGCGATGTGCGCTCGCGTCATGCCTATGATGTCAGCCTTACCCTCGCCGATAGCGTAGCGGGCATCGGCTACGCTCGCTATGCGTGCCGCGTGCAAAATCGGCAGTCCAAGCTCCGCGCGGATGCTACCGACAAACTCAAGGTGCGGTGCTACACGCATGCCAACAGAGGGGATAACCTGCGAGAGATACGCATCCGAATCTATGCGTCCGCAAATAACATTCAAAAAGTCTAAGCTACCTTTATGGCTGCCTTTAGGGCTACCTTTATGGCTACCCTCAGAACTATCTTCAGAACTACTTTCAGGCGCGCTATCTGCTACGCCATTATGCAAACTAGTAGGGCTTTTACATAGCGCACGCGCGATTGCAAGTCCCCTCTGCTTGTCGAAGCCCGCAAGCATGCCGCCCGGAATGGCGGCGCTAGCCTCGTCGTGTGTGTGCGCTGCAGGCGTCTCGCTGGCTTGTTCGTCTAGCGACATGCGGATGCCTAGTAGAAATTCATCGCCTAAACGCTCGCGCAGGCTGGCGATGAGGCGTTTGCTAAAGCGCAAGCGCGCAGCTAGGCTTTTCTGCTCACCATCGTCTTCAAGCCCATCGCACGAGGGTGACCAAAAACTATCGAGAAGGTGACCGTAGGCTTCTAGCTCTATGCCATCGAAGCCCGCTTCGCGTACGCGCTCCGCAGCAGCGCAGTAGTCGCAAATGATGCGAGACTCATCCCAATCCTCAAATGCCTTCGGAAACGCGCGGTGCGAACGCTCGCGAATCGGCGACGCAGATACAAGCGTAAGCCAATCTCCCTGATCCCAGCGAGTGCGACGTCCTAAATGCGTAAGCTGAATCATTACCGCGCTGCCTTGCGCTCGGCAACGATCGACTAACTCGCGCAAAGGGGCTACTACCTCATCTCGATACAAGTGTAGGTTGCCAAATGCCGCCGGGCTGTCGCTCGAGACAACTGCCGAGCCCGCCGTCATCGTCAAGCCTATCCCTCCTCGCGCGCGCTCCTCGTGATAGCGGATGTAACGCTCACCAGGGATGCCGTTCTCCGCATAGTTCGGCTCGTGCGAAGAAGTCATAAGGCGATTACGAAGGTGCAGACTACCAAGCTTATAAGGGGTGAATAGTGGGTCGGGGGAAGTCATGTAAATAGTCTTATGCAAATACTTCTATACAAATATTTTTATATTAGGTTGTTGACAGCGTAAGGATTATATCCTATCACAATGGTATTGTAGCTGACAATCTAGGGGGAAGCGTGTTCCTTCTCGCCGCCCCTAAAGTTGTAGCCAAGTGTATGTTAGTGTGTGTGTTTGAGTTAAAGTTTTTCTCCGCTTAGAGGCAGGGTTGCTGGTTAAGTTAGGTTAGGTTTGGTTGGATTGTAGGTTGAGGTTGTGGGTTTGATTGCTGGTTGACATTGGGGTTCTGTTCGGGGTTGATTGCTGGTTAGCGTTGAGGTTCTTTTCGGGTCTGTTTGCTGGTTGGCGTCGAGGTTCTGTTCGGGTGCAGGTCGGGGTTCGGTTCTTCGGAAGCTTTCTTGGATATTCTAGGAGGCTTCGTGTATGGGGAATACGACAAACTCTACAAGTGCGCCAAGAAGCAGTACAGCCCGCTAGCATGAAGCCTGAACAAGTGCTACTCTGGCGGTGCTAGAATAGCAAACCTAGCTCTTATAACGGTCTTATAACCTTGTCTTATCTTAACCTTGTTCCAGCTAGGAAGAGAGCGTAAAAACAAAAACACAGATCACTACACGCTCGCCAAAGGCTCGCTAGGTTAAGACGCGCAATACTTATCAATACTTATGTAGTACATTAATCTAGTCGAAAGCAAACCCAAAAGTTCTAAAACACAAAGCATGAAAACATCACCCGCTCGGTTTATACGACAAGTCAAGCAAGAAGTATCCAAAGTCGTATGGCCAACAAAGCAAGAAACAGTGAGCGCCGTGATAATGGTCTTCGTTATGGTAACCATAATGGCTATCTTCTTCTTGCTCGTCGATCAAGTCATCGCTTGGGGAGTCGAAGAAATATTGCAATAACTCAAGTGAAATACATAAGGCAAGCAATAGTAACAAAATATCAAGTGATAAACTCTAAATATCTGGCGCGAGCTAACTTAAAAAATAAAAAACTAAAGCTGGCGATAGCATAGCTAAAAAATAAAGGCGTAGAATAGGAAATATAGGTGCAGGCAAAATGGCAAAACTCCGATGGTATGTGGTACATGTGCATTCAAGCTTCGAGCAGAAGGTCGCAGAAGCAATTCGCGAGCGCGTACAACTACAAGGGCTGTCTGATATGATCACCGATGTGCTCGTGCCAAGCGAAGATGTCGTCGAAGTTCGGCGCGGGCAACGATACAAAAGCAAACGGAAATTCTTCCCAGGATATGTGCTCGTGCAAATGGTGCTGAATAACGAAACTCAACACCTAGTCAAAAATCAAGCGAAAGTAACCGCTTTCCTCGGCAACAAAGACAAGGAAAGCCGCGAATCTCCATTGCCCATCAGCGAAAAAGAAGTAGAACGACTGATGTCACAAATGCGAGACGGTTCTAACTTCGAACGTCTGAAAACAATGTTCGAAGTCGGAGAGCAAGTGCGCGTATCAGACGGACCTTTCGCATCGTTCAACGGATATGTCGAAGATGTCGATTCCGAAAAAGCAAGGCTGAAAGTACTAGTGTCAATCTTCGGACGTTCAACTCCAGTCGATGTCGACTTCTCACAAGTGGAAAAATTACAATGAGCACAAAACCAGCTAAAGGAAAAGAAAAACCCGTCAAAGCATTCGTCAAACTAGAAGTGCCAGCAGGGCAAGCAGCTCCAGGGCAAGCGCTAGGTCCCGCGCTAGGACAGCACGGGCTAAACATGGCGCAATTCTGTAAAGAGTTCAACGACGCTACAAAAAACCTAACGCCAGGCGTGCCAATACCAGTCGTGATATCCGCATATAATGATCGAACTTTCAGCTTCATTACTAAAACACCGCCCGCAAGCTATCTGCTTCGACAAGCCGCAAAAGTCGATAAAGGCGCAAAAGAACCAGGGCGAGAGGTAAAGGCAACGATCGCAAAAAGTAAAATACGCGCCATCGCAGAACAAAAAATGCAAGACCTCAACGCACATAGCATCGAGCAAGCCGAAAAAATTATCGAAGGCTCCGCTCGATCAATGGGATTCGATGTCGCTAACTAAAAATACTTCACTAACAGCACTAGCAACAAAAAAAGAGAAAGTAGCATGAGAACCAGTCGAGTAGGCAAACGCGTAAGCAAGTCATACCAAATCCTCGCGCAAAAAATAATCTCGCATGCAAACGACTCCGATAGCGAGCAGGTGCAAGCTGAGGCAGCGCAAAGCAACAGAAGTAAAGGAAATACTAAAAAACAAGGAAAACAAGGGAAGACAAAAAGCAAACTGAAAACCATCGCTCGAAAAGAAATCGCAAGCAGAGAACCAATGCCTCTAGAAGACGCTGTCGAGGCTATATACGAAACTCCAAGGGCAAAGTTCGACGAAACCCTAGAAGTCGCAATGAACCTAGGTATCGATCCAAGGCACGCCGATCAACAAGTGCGAGGAACCGTAACTCTACCGCACGGCACTGGAAAAATACTAAAAGTCGCCGTCTTCGCTCGAGACGAAAAAGCAGAGCAGGCAAAAAAAGCCGGCGCAGATATAGTCGGCGCAGAAGAACTAGCCGAAATCATAAACAAAGGCGAAATAAACTTCGATCGCTGTATCGCTACTCCAGATATGATGGGGCTCGTCGGAAGATTGGGAAAAATACTAGGACCTAGAAACCTCATGCCTAACCCAAAACTCGGAACCGTCGCAAATAATGTCGCCGAAGCCGTCGCCGCCGCTAAAGGCGGTGAGGTGCAGTTCCGTGCTGAAAAAAATGGCGTCATACACGCAGGCGTAGGACGAATGAGCTTCTCAAAAAAACAACTCTGCGAAAATGTCTCCGCTTTCTTCAAGGCAATAGTCGCAATAAAGCCAGAGGGCGCAAAGGGAACATATATCAAAAAAATTACCATAGCAACCACAATGGGCGCCGGAATACCCATCGATAGTAAGTCGCTATAGAAAAAAATACGACGAATCCTCAACACCAAAAATATAAAAAACGATAAACCAAAAATGATGAATATAGAGTTACATAAGTCATGAATCGCGATGAAAAACAAAACGCGGTCGCAAAACTAAAAAACATTTTCACAAATGCGAAAATGGTCGTCGTCGTACGACAAAAAGGTTTAAACGTCGCCGAAGTATCCGAACTGCGAAAACGCATGCGCAACGCCGATGCAAGCTTCCAAGTAACCAAAAATAAACTCGTCAAACGCGCTCTCGCTGACACAAATATGCAAGGACTAGCACAGCACTTCGTCGGTCCAACCGCAATAAGCTGGTCAAACGATATGCTCGCATCCGCAAAGGTCACGGCAGAGTTCGCTAAAGAAAATGACAAACTCGACGTAATAGTCGGCGCAACGCAAGACAATATGCTCGATAAAAAAAGCCTGCAGCAACTCGCTAGCTTGCCGCCGCTAGAGGTCTTGCGCGCAAAAATACTCGGATTAATTCAAACTCCAGCACAACAAATCGCACGCATCTTGAGCGAGCCTAGTAGCAAAATCGTGCGCGTAATAAAACAACAACATAAATCTTAGGAGAAAAAAATCAATAAAAAATAAAGCAAAAGTAAACTATAAACAAACATCACAAACCATAACTCAAATAGGAGAAATAATATGCCAGACCTGCAAAAAATCGCAGAAACTCTATCAAGTCTGACCATCATCGAAGCCGCAGAGCTAACCAAAGTCTTGGAAGAAAAGTGGGGCGTAAGTGCCGCAGCGCAAACCGTAGCCGTAGCAGCAACCGCCAGTGCTCCGACAAGCGAAGAGCCAAAAGACGAATTCGATGTAATTCTAGCCTCATTCGGCGACAATAAAATCGCCGTCATAAAAGAAGTGCGCGCGATAACTCAACTAGGGCTAAAGGAAGCTAAAGAACTCGTCGAAGCCGTGCCTAAACCTATCAAAGAAGCCGTCAAAAAAGAAGAAGCAGAAGAAATAAAGAAAAAATTAGAAGACGCAGGCGCAAAAATCGAACTGAAGTGAAAGCGAGCACAGCAAGCCGAAAATACTTCGGGGGACTCAATATGGTGACAATAGTCAAGCCCGCCTCAAGCGTTGCAGGAGGCTTCGTGCCAATGTCAGCGCCCGTGCGTCTGCGGCGCTGTGCGTCTGCGGCGCTGTGCGTCTGTGGGCAACCGATGCGCCATCTTCTAGCAATAAAAACGAAACTAATAGCATAACTTTAAAGTACAATTCTAGCATATAGTAATTCCTACCCATGACAATTATCGATAGCTTCACAGGGCGAAAACGCATACGAAAAAACTTCGGACGAGTCGAGGAAATTTCAGAAATTCCCGATCTGTTGGAGGTGCAAAAAGCATCATACGCCGCATTCATCGCAAAAAATGACGCACAACATAACGCTAAAATAGACTCTAATTCTGGCTCTAATTCTGGCGCAAACTCTAGTTCTAACTCTGGCGCGTTCTTTGGGCTGCGCGAGGTCTTCGAATTCGTATTCCCTATCAGAGACTATACGCATAAGGCAGAACTGCGATTCAAAGACTACGAACTCGAAAAACCCAAGTACGACGTGCAAGAATGCCATCAACGCGGGCTAAGCTACGCCGCTCCCCTAAAGGTAACTCTGCAGCTGTTCGTCTATAATGTCGATGAGATAACTGGCGCTCGCTCGTTGCGTGAAATCAAAGAACAAATCGTATACATGGGCGACATGCCTCTGATGACGGATAAAGGCACATTCGTAGTCAACGGCACCGAGCGCGTAATCGTAAGTCAAATGCACAGATCGCCAGGAGTCTTCTTTAGCTCAGGAAAAAGTAAAACCTTGGCGCAGGACAAAATTATCTTCAGTGCGCGTGTAATTCCATATCGCGGATCATGGTTGGACTTCGAGTTCGACGCTAAAGATATTCTATATGTTCGTATCGATAGAAGACGAAAAATACCCGTAACTACCTTACTAATGGCCCTCGATAGCGTGCAAACAGCTGAAAAACGAAAGGAAAAAGCCACCGTAGGTGAAACCTTGAAAGCAATCGAGACCGACGGCATGAGCCGCGAGGAAATACTCGCAGGATACTACGATAAAATCGAAGTACATAAAAATAGCCACGGCGCATACATATATAAAATGCAACTCGAAGCTCTGAAAGGGCGAAAACTCGACGCTGACCTCATAGAAGACGAAAGCGCGCAGGTGCTCGCTCGCGCAGGAACACGAGTCTTGCCTAAACAACTACGCGCTTGGAGCGAGCAGAGCGGTGAGGAAAAAAAATTCCAATACGAACCAGAAGCATTGTTCGGTAGATGCCTGGCAGAAGACTTCGTCGATGAAAAAACGCATCTCATTATCGCAGAAGCAGGCGATGCAATCGACGCTAATTTGTTGGGAAAACTCGAGGAATATAATGTCGAAACTTTCCAAATTCTCGATATACACGACCAACGCGGTCCATGGTTGCGAAACACTCTCGCCGCAGATCGCGTGCATACGCGCGAAGAAGCTCTAGCAGAAATATACCGAATCATGCGTCCAGGCGAACAGCCAACTTGGGAATCCGCAGAAATCATGTTCCGACAACTATTCTTCTCGCTAGATCGATACGACCTGAGCGCTGTCGGAAGGGTGAAAATGAACGCAAGGTTGAACTTCAACAATGTCTCAAATGATATGCGAATACTGCGAAAAGAAGATATCGTCGTAATCGTACGCTTGTTACTCGAGTTGCGAGACTCGCGTGGGGAAATTGACGATATAGACCACCTCGGCAACCGACGCGTGCGCTCCGTAGGAGAACTACTCGAAAACCAATACCGAATGGGATTGATGCGCATGGAACGCGCCGTGCGCGATCGCATGAGTTCAGCAGATATTACTAGCGCAATGCCTCAAGACCTCGTAAATGCAAAGCCAATGGTCGCAGCCGTGCGCGAGTTCTTCAACGCGTCTCCTCTATCGCAGTTCATGGACCAAACTAACCCTCTATCAGAAATAACGCATAAAAGAAGGCTCTCCGCACTTGGACCGCGCGGGCTAACTCGCGAGCGCGCAGGATTCGAGGTGCGCGACGTACATCCAACCCATTATGGGCGGATATGTCCCATCGAAACTCCCGAAGGACCAAACATCGGCTTGATAAACTCGCTCGCAACGCACGCGCGCATAAACCCATACGGATTCATCGAAACGCCATACCGAAAAGTGCAAAACGGAAAACTTATATCAGATATAGACTACCTCTCCGCTATGCACGAATCAAAATACACCATCGCTCCAGGCGATAGTCAAATAGACGCACAAGGGCAACTGATCGATAAACAAATACCTTGCAGGCGCAATGGAGAATACATTACATGCCCACCAAACGAGGTCGAATACATCGACGTCTCGCCTAAACAACTAGTCTCAGTCGCAGCAGCACTGATACCTTTCTTGGAAAATGACGACGCTAATCGCGCGCTGATGGGCTCCAATATGCAACGACAAGCCGTGCCTCTATTACGCTCCGAAGCACCTCTAGTCGGAACTGGAATGGAGGCTAGAGTCGCTCGCGACTCAGGGGTCGTCATCGTCAATAAACGAGCTGGTATAGTCGATCAAGTAGACGCTACAAGAATAGTCGTAAGGGCTACCGAGGAAACCGAAAGCAACGAAACCGGAGTAGACATCTATAACTTGATGAAATTCCAGCGTTCAAACCAGAGTAGCTGCATCAACCAGAGACCTCTTGTCAAAGTCGGAGACATCGTCGAGGCAGGCGATATCATCGCCGATGGTACATCTACAGACTTGGGAGAACTCGCGTTAGGGCGGAATGTGCTATGCGCCTTCTTGCCGTGGAATGGCTATAACTTCGAGGATTCAATTCTAATCTCTGAACGAGTCGTGCGCGACGACGTCTTCACTTCTATACACATAGAGGAATACGAAGTCATGGCGCGCGATACAAAACTCGGGCAGGAGGAAATAACTCGCGATATTCCTAATACATCCGAAGAAGTGCTGCGCCATCTCGACGAAAGCGGAGTCGTTCATATCGGCGCAGAGGTCAAAGTCGCCGATGTGCTCGTCGGAAAAGTAACCCCTAAAGGCGAATCCCCAATAACACCAGAAGAAAAACTACTGCGCGCAATCTTCGGCGAAAAAGCCTCCGACGTGCGCGATACATCCTTGCGGGTACCGCCAGGCGTCTCCGGTACCGTTGTCGAAGTGCGAGTCTTCTCTCGAAGTGGTACTACAAAAGACGAGCGGGCTCGACAGGTCGAAAACGAAGAAATTCAAAAACTCGCTAAAGATCGAAACGACGAAAAAACAATCCTAGAGCGATCATTCGCAGATAGGTTGCGAGAACTACTACAAGGACAAACCGTCGTCGCAGGCACTAGAACGCTGAAAAGCGGAATCAAACTAACGCACGCAGTTCTGAAAACCGTCTCGCACAACGAACTATGCAAACTGTCGACTTCTAACGATAAAATTAACGAACGCTTAGCTACCATGAGCAAGTTCTTCGATAAAACCATGCAGGCTCTAACAGCGCGATTCGAAGATAAAATCGAAAAACTGCAACGCGGAGATGAACTGATGCCAGGCGTCATGAAAACCGTAAAAGTCTTCGTCGCCGTCAAACGAAAGCTACAATCTGGAGATAAAATGGCTGGAAGACACGGAAATAAAGGCGTCATCTCGCGCATAATTCCCGTCGAGGACATGCCTCATCTAGAAGACGGAACTCCAGTCGATATCGTGCTAAATCCTCTAGGCGTTCCATCGCGCATGAATGTAGGGCAGATACTCGAAACCCATCTAGGATGGGCTTCCGCACGACTAGGGCAGCAGGTAGCAGAACTATGCGATAGAATCAAATCAGGCGAAAAAAATGCCGAAGGAGCGCTAAAACAAAAACTGAAAGAAATATATTCCGAAAAAAATGAAGCAGCTCTATTAGAATCGCTCGACGATGGTGAAATCGAAACCCTAAGCGGAAATCTGCGAAACGGCGTGCCCGTGCGAACTCCCGTCTTCGACGGTGCAAACGAGAAAGATGTCGATCACATGCTAAAACTCGCAAACCTAGATACATCAGGACAAGTCTCTCTAATCGACGGGCGCAGCGGCGAATACTTCGATCGTAAGGTAACCGTCGGATATATTTACATGCTAAAACTACACCATCTCGTAGACGACAAAATACACGCGCGCTCAATCGGACCATACAGCCTCGTAACTCAACAGCCTCTCGGCGGAAAAGCCAAATTCGGAGGGCAACGATTCGGTGAAATGGAGGTATGGGCACTCGAGGCATACGGTGCTGCATATACTCTGCAGGAAATACTAACCGTCAAGTCCGACGATATCGCAGGAAGGACTAAAGTCTATGAGTCAATAGTGCACGGAGACGATAACTTCGAGGCTGGAATTCCAGAATCTTTCAATGTGCTCGTCAAAGAATTGCAATCTCTATGTCTAAATGTACAACTGCAGCAAAACTGATAAAAAAATACATATTAAACGTAAAACATAATCGAATCTCATAGATGCTACAGAAACACGAGGGACACACATGGATACTTTGGATAACATAGAAACTTCAGCCCAAAAGCAAGACGAAGCGCAAGCCGAAACGCAGCAGGGCACAGCATTGCGCGAAAAAACCTTCGCACACAAAAATGAAGGATTCCTCGAAAATGCCAAACTCAGAAACTACGATCCACGCGCGCAGGTGCCAGCACAGCAGTTCGATTCAATTAGAATATCTCTCGCATCACCAGAACAGATACGATCTTGGTCTTGTGGCGAAATTAAAAAACCCGAAACCATAAACTATCGTACTCTAAAGCCAGAACCAGGGGGACTCTTCTGCGCTAAAATATTCGGACCT
>JABAAW010000024.1 GCA_014238535.1 Alphaproteobacteria bacterium | reverse complement strand
CTTGTCAAGCGAGTAGGAATTAGGCTTACGCACTATGCGAACGATGCGGTTTCGGAGCTGCTGGCGAGTGAGCGTGATTTGGATTTGCGTTCAATTTCGGTATTGGGTTTTCATGGTCATACGGTCTGCCACTCGCCGCATTTAGGTAAGAGTTTGCAGATAGGGGATGGCGGCCTTCTCGCGGCGTTGAGTGGTATCACGGTTGTCGATGATTTTCGCAGTTGTGATCTTTCTTATGGTGGCGAGGGAGCGCCGCTTGCGCCGCTCTACCACCTTGCGCTTGCGCGTTGCTTGCGCGAAAACCCTCGTATGGGCAAGGATAAGAGCAAGAGCAAGAGTAATAGCAAGAGTGCTTACTATACGGAGCTTTTACGCACCCATCGAGCGTTAGACATGCAACCGATTGTTTTTCTAAACTTGGGAGGCATTTCGAATGTTACTTGGATAGCAGCGGATGGAGCAGCGGATTTAGCGGGTAGCATGCTTGCGTTCGATTGCGGTCCTTGCAACGCTTTGCTGGACGATTGGGTTTGTGCGCATAGCACGGCTGCGAGCGGTCGAGCATTTGACGAGGATGGTATTTTTTCTAGTCGAGGTGCCTGCAAGGAGGAGCAATTATCGGAGTTGTTGCGCTCTAGTTATTTCAGCCGTCCGCCGCCGAAATCGCTTGATAGGGATGAATTTTCGCTAGATGCGCTTTCGGGCTTATCGCTTGAGGATGGCGCGAGGACTCTGTCGGTTTTTATTGCGGAGTCGATAAAGACGGCGAGTTATTTTTTTCCGCGCCCTGCGGGTTTATGGCTATTGTGCGGCGGAGGTCGTAGGAATTCGACGATAGTTGAGGCGTTGCGGGCTAGATTGACGGGCGATGTATGCTTGATAGACGACTTTGGCTTTGACGGAGATGCTCTAGAGGCGCAGGCATTTGGCTACCTTGCGTTGCGACGTTTGCGTGGCTATGCGACGAGTTATCCGCAGCTTACGGGTTGTACGAAAGCTAGCAGTGGCGGTAGAATCCACAAGGCTAAATGAGTGTTTATTAGCGAAAAACCATTAGCAAGCAAGCGGTTATCTAAAGCTAGGGATTGATTGGACGAAGAAAACGATGTTGAGGTTTCAGATTATATCGATGATGGCTAGCCGATGCTAGATAGGCTTTCGGCGTTTGTTATTGCAGCGCCGCGCTCTGGCGTAGGCAAGACATTGGTTAGCGTTGCGCTACTTTCGTATTGGCGAGCGCGCGCACTGAATGTATGCGCTGGCAAGTTAGGACCGGACTATCTGGATGCGCAATTTCTTGGACGAGCGAGCGGAGGTAGCTGTTTGAATTTTGACGCTTGGGCGATGCGCTCCTCGACGCTGGATGGTTTGTTGCGCTTGCCATTTGATGCTGGAGCGGACTTGTTACTGGTTGAGAGTGCGATGGGAATGTTTGACGGTGCTGCTGATGGCAAGAATACTGGCTCGGCTTATTTTTTTGCGAGTATGTTTTCGCCGTCTCTGCCGCTAGTCTTGCTGCTTTCTGCGAAGGGCTGTGGTGGCGCGTCTCTTGTTGCGCAGGCACGAGGTTTTTTGCCGCCGTTATCGCCGTCGAGTTGGCAGATGACGGCTGCAGCTGGGGTTGATTTTTCTACATCGTCGAAAGACTTTCCGCCTTGTGCGCTATTGATAAATGATGTTTCGAGCGCGCGCCATGCGGATTTACTAAAGCGAGCGTTGCGTTCGGCGTTTCCTGATACTTTGCTATTGGGTTTTTTACCGCACAGGTCGGAGCTTTTTTTACCGTCGCGCCACTTAGGTCTTGTGCAAGCGGAGGAGTTAGCGGATTTGGAGGGTTTATTTTCTCGCTCGTCTCGCTGGATTTCGGGGCATGTTGATTGTGATGCGCTTGAGGATTTTGTGCGAGCGCGCGGATTGCCTACTAGCAGTTGTTTGCCTAGTGCTGGCTTGCCGCCGCCTGCGCAGCGCATAGCGGTTGCGCGAGATTTAGCGTTTCGTTTTCTTTATGAGGGACAGTTGGAGTTATGGAGGAGGTCTGGGGTTGAGATATCGTTTTTTTCGCCGCTTGCCGACGAAGTAGCGCGTGCTGATGCTGAGTGGATATACCTACCTGGCGGTTATCCTGAGTTGCATGCGGGCGAGTTATCGAGCAAGTTTCGTTTTTTGCAATCGCTACGAGACTTTAGCGCTTCTTCTGCGCGAGTAGGTATTTATGGCGAGTGCGGTGGTTACATCTGCCTTGGTGAAGGCTTGGAGGATGCGCAAGGTCGCCGCCACGAGATGGCGGGCTTGCTGCCGTTGAGCGTCAGTTATCGCAAAGAGGCGAGCGAGCACGGGGGTAGGCGGCGATTGTTTTACGCGACGGGAGAATCGAGTCACCCATTGTTTGGCAACCGCCTTTTCCGTGGGCATGTGTTCCACACGGCGAGGATTGAGCGTGAAGGTACAAGCGAAGGTGCAGGCGAGGGTAAGGAAGAAGGTAAAGACGAGGAGTGCTTATTTTCTTTAACCGACGCCTCTGGTGCTTCTAGAGGGAGAACTGGATTACGAGTTGGCAATGTTTGCGGTTCTTTTTTCCATGTTATCGATAGGGCTTGAAAGGAAGGTGTTTTGGAAGATAATCGACTCTACTCTGCTGGTTTTCACTTTACCAAGCTTGGCAGCCACAGCACGACGGCGGGGAAGGCTAGCAAGCATCCGATAGTCACGGCGTCGGCTAGGAAGAAAGGCATGACGCCGCGAAAGACATCCTGCACTGAGATATCTTTTTGCACGCCTGCGACGACGAAACAATTCAAGCCGATCGGAGGTGTTATCAAACAGAACTCTGCCATTTTGACGACTAGTATGCCGAACCATATAGCGCACATTTCTGCGTTCATGCCGAATGTGCTATCGGCGGCGGTAACGCCTTCGCCGCCGTTTAGAGCGATTACGGCGGGAAAGACGATTGGCAAAGTTAATAACATCATACCGATTGCATCCATGAACATGCCCAACAGCGCATAAGCCAACAGGATGCATACCATAATTGCGAGTGGACTATACTCGAGCCCGCCCAACCAGTCTGCGAAAGCGAGAGGTAAATGTGCGAATCCCAAGAAGCGGACATAGATTAGCACGCCCCAAATGATGGCGAATATCATCACGGAGAGTTTTGCTGTCTGTAGTAAAGCGCGCTTTAGCTGCTCCCACTGTATTCCGTTTACGAGCGCGACACAAAATACGACGAAAGCCCCTAAGGCGCCGCCCTCTGTTGGAGTGCCCCATGCGTCGCCGCCGAAGGGATTTACGACGAAGCCGACGATAAGAAGAACGACGAGGAAGATAGGTAGTGTTGGCGGAATAGACTTCCAGCGCTCGCGCCACGAATATCCACCGACGGCGGGTCCGAAATCTTTAATGCCGATGGCTAGTAAAACGACGAGTCCTGCATAGACGATTGCGGAAAAGATTCCTGGAACGAATCCTGCCAACAAGAGTCGCCCGACATCTTGCTCGACGATGACGGCATAGATTACCAACAAAGCTGATGGCGGTATTAGAGAGGCTAGAGTTCCGCCGGCTGCGACGACACCGGCAGCGAATTTTTTGTTGTAACCGACCTTGCGCATTTCGGGGATGGCGATTTTTGCGAAGACTGCGGAGGTTGCAACCGAAGCTCCTGATACGGTAGCGAAGCCTGCGGTTGCAAAGACTGTTGCGACAGCCAAACCGCCTGGTAGCCATCCGACCCACCTTTTTGCGGCTTGGAACAGGGCTTTTGTCAAGCCTGCATAGTATGCGAGATAGCCGATGAGGATGAATGCTGGTATCAGTGACAATGATTGGGCTGAGATTTTTGAATGCGGAACTTGCCCTGCGACCTTTACGGCGATGACGAGAGCTTTGCCGAAGGCTTCGGGCGCATAACCTTGCTTCTGCCAAAAGATACAAATTAAGCCTGCGAGACCTGCGAGAGCTGCGACGAAAGCGACACGCATGCCTAGGACTACAAGCACCAGCATGGCTGCAGAAACGATGATACCGATATCGATGGACTGCAAAATAGGAAGTTTAGGCGAAGAGTTAGTGTGCGAAGCCCGCGTTTTTGTCGTCTTCGTCGTCGTGCGGAGTTGCGATTGGGATTGCGTGCGGGTCTTTGCAGAATATGCAGGCATGCGCGAATCCCCATAACTGCAAGAGCAAGCGCAAGGCGAGCACGGAGAAAGCGAGAGGCACGAGAAGTTTGGCAGGCCACAGAGGTAGTGCTATGTCGATAGAGCTGTCTCTGCTCCACAAAGGGGCGGTAACATCGATGCTACGCAAGAAGTGCGCTCCTGTTCCCCAAACCAGCAATAATGTCAGGGAAAGCATGACGAAGGTGTTGAAAGTCTCGAGCAACCATAGGGTTCGTCCCTTTAGCTTGCGCGTTAGCATATCCATGCGGATATGTCCGTTGTTGCGCTGCGTGTATGCTAGCCCGAAGAATGCGATCAGAGGCATGACCTGCTCGATCCAATCTACATAGCCTGGTATAGGAGCGTTGAAGAGTTTTCGCCCCCCCACCGATATGACCGCCAGCAAGACTAGTGTTGCGACAGCCGCACCGCTCAGTAAGGCGAATGCACGCTCGATGATAAGAAGAAGGCGATCAAAACGACGAAGCATCAAGAGCTAGGCTCGCCGAGCCATGACCTTACGAAGCTGTGCTAGACGAACCACAACCAAGCTGTGCTTGAACCAAGGCGTGCTTGAACCAAGCTGTGCTTGAGCCAAGGCGTGCTTGAACCAAACTGTGCTTGGCTCTGCTGGTTGCTTTATTTGATAGCTTTGACGAGAGTATCGTAGAGTTCCTGCGCGGGAATTCCTTTAGCAGTGTTTTTCTTGACCCACTCTTTGGCGGCTGGTTGCGCGACCTTATCTTTTAAATCTTTCAGGTCTTTTTTGTCGTATGTGATGCGCTGAATGCCTTTTTCGTCGAGTTTTGGTCCCCACGCTTTGAGCGTTTTGTTGTTATAGTGGTTTATGTAGTGATCTAGGGCGGGTTTGACGGATGCGAGCAATGCTTTACGGTTCTTTTGGGAAAGTTTTTCGAGCGCGTCCGTATTGACGACGACGGGACAATTGAGAGTTCCTGGGTTTAGGTTTGTTGTCCACCACTTACCTGTCTCGACGGTTCCGAAAGCCATGTGTGCGTGCGGAGCGAATGCGACTGCTTTGATGACGCCGCTATCGAGGGCTTGTCGTACTTCGGTAGCCGACATGGAAGTTGGCACGGCACCGAGTGCTTTCATAGCTTTACCGATGCCGCCGGTTGCTCTAACCGAGAGTCCTTTATATCCATCGAAGGAGGTTGGAGCTTTGCCGACCCCGAGGATATTGTATTGCGGTAGAGGCGATGGCATCAAGAGTGTAGCGTTCCAGCGCGCGAGGTCTTTTATGACTGCGGGGTGCTTGTATATTTTTTGGCTAATTTTCCGTTCCTGTTCGAGCGATTTCACGCCGAGGTATGGAAGTTCCAAGACGGTTATGCTGGGATTTTTATCGCGATGGTAGCCTGCGCAGAACTGCGCCATTTCGAAAGCGCCGATCGATATTCCGTCGAGGTTTTCTTTATTTTTTGAAAGACCGCCGTATGAGATGTTGAGTCGGAAGTCCCCGTTTGTTTTTTGTTCGACGAGTTCTTTTAGTTTTTCGACATGCTCGGTAAATGCGCGGCGTTTTCCCCATAAGGAAACATTCCAAACGACGGATTCGGCGATAGCTTGGCTTGCAAGCAATAGAGGTAGAGTTGCAAGTATTGATGTTGCGAGCAGATGCTTTAGTTTGGGCATGTTGATGACTCCTTGTTGCTTTTAAGATTAGCCGACGCTAAAGCGGTGACTTTCACACTGGTTGGGCATGGTAGTCAAGCAAAAAAGTCACATTGCTAACAGGAAGTTCTATTGTAGCATTCTTTATTTTATCTTGTTTTTTTTGCCTTCGCAGGCTACGCTTTATTTGTCGTATCTGTTTTTTGCCTCTTGGCATGCCATTTTTTCGGAGGGTGGATTTGGGCGATTTTGGGCGAATTTTTTGTCGACTTGTTCCGTCGCGTCGGTTTTGGCGAGAGGTTGCAGGCTTCTTGTTTTACATTTGCGTTTTATCGCTGATTTCTCCTGCTCCTAGTATATGCTTATTTTATGGTAGGCTGTAATGGTAGATTGGATGTTGTGATGCTTCGATTTTTTTCACGCTATTTTTTAGGTTGCTTGTTGCTGGTTGCGACTAGTGCTTGCGTTACGGTTATTCCGCGTGATGAGAGTCTGTCGTCGATGTTGCGCGATTGGAAGATTCGCGCTGAGCGAGGAGAGGGGGAGGCGCAGTATAACTTGGGTTGGTATCACTCGCAGAGTTCGACGAGTGTGGGAGATGACGAGGTTGCGCTTGAGTGGTTTGAGAAGTCAGCGAAGCAAGGAGTTAAGGAGGCGCAGTTTGCGTTGGCGACCTTTCTTGAGCGTGGTCGCGGAGTGGTTTCTCCGCGCCCTGAGCAAGCGCACTATTGGTATCGTCAAGCTGCGGAGGGAGGTCTTGCGCGTGCGCAATATAATTTGGGAGCTAGTTATGCGCGCTCATTAGAAGTATCTGGTAACGCTGAGAGGGCGTATCGCTGGATTTTTCTTGCTGCGGTGCAGGATTATCTTCCTGCGCGCCGCGCGTTGCGCCTATTGAGTAAGCGAATGTCGGCGTCGGCGCGAGTTATTGCGCATAAGTCGGTGCGTGATTTTCTGCGGAATTTTTCTAAGCTGCAAGAGGAACGAGAGAAGAGGGTTTATGCGCCGCCACCTGAATCGGGTGTTTCGGATGAACCTGTGCGTGATATGGAAGAAAAGGACTCTTGACAAGGGCTGACGTCTCCTTTATGGATTATGTATTATGAATAAGATAGCTACTTCTTCGCGTAGCGATGCTGGCGCGAAAGATTCTCCTGCGTCTGCTAAACGAGTTAATCGAGCAAGAGAGAAGCCTTCCAGGGCACAGCCTTCCAGGGCACAGCCTTCCAGGTCTTCGCCTTCCAGGTCTTCGCCTTCCAGTGCACAGCCTTCCGAGTCGTTGCCTTCTCCGCGTTGGGTTCTTTTTGATGCGGAGAACTTGGTTGTCGGCAGACTTGCGAGCGAGATAGCTAGCCGCTTGCGTGGCAAGGGTAACCCTGGCTTTGTTCCCTATAAGGATAGCGGTGAGCATGTTATAGTTATCAACACGGACTTATTACACTTTACGGGTAACAAGCGTCAGAAGAAGGTATACTATTGGCATACTGGCTATCCTGGCGGTATTAAGTCGCGCAAAGCGAAGACGATGTTTGAGGAAAAGCGCTCGGGCGAGGTATTATGCAAGGCGGTTAAGGGTATGCTTCCGCGCGGGGTTTTGGGTCGTGAGCAGTTGAAGAAGTTGCGCGTGTATCGTGGTAGCGAGCATCAGCATGACGCGCAGCAACCTGAGCGCATTGACTTTGCGCTGCAGAATCCGAAGAACGCCAGACGATAACGCCAGACGGTAAGGTTTTACTATGAGTGCTGAAGACATGGAAGATGAAGACACTAGCGAAGAGGGTAAGGATACCCCTGCACCAGCTAGCGATGCGAGTGATGAGAATGGATCCTCGGAGTTAGCGGCAGCGTTGGCGCAGTTGAAGGAGAAGGGTGCGGAGATTAAGGGGGCTGAGATTGAAAGCGATAGCGATGTAGCAGATGCTGCTAGTGCTACGAGCACGACTACGGTAGCTGCTAAACAGGAAGGCTCGCTGGTTGAGGCAAGCAAGCAAGCTAAGAGGGTGTATGTGATCAAGCATGACGCTTGGGGACGCGCTTATGCTACGGGCAAGCGCAAGAATTCTATCGCGCGCGTTTGGGTAAAGCGCGGCACTGGTAAGTTTAAGGTTAACGGCAAGGAGATAGAGAAGTATTTTGCCCGCGAGGTTTTGCGCATGATTATTAGACAGCCATTTGAAACGGTGAACTGCGCGGATGGGTTTGATGTGATGTGTACGGCGAAAGGCGGAGGATTATCGGGTCAGGCGGGAGCGTTGAAGCATGGTATTTCACGCGCGCTATGCCGTTATGATACGGACTTTCGCGCGCCTTTGAAGAGCGCGGGATTTTTGACGAGGGACGCGCGCATTGTTGAACGCAAGAAGTATGGTAAGCCGAAGGCTCGGCGCTCGTTCCAATTCTCGAAGCGTTAGTATCAAACAACTGCAATATTCAACAAAAACAACAAAGGGTTGCGTCATTTCGCAACCCTTTTTTTATGTAGCATACTTTTAGCACATATTTCTAAGTTGTTGGTTTTTATGGAGAGGAAATGCTAACGTAGCACAAAAGTCGCACACGTAGTTTACAGTTAACACTTATGCCAAACAAATATTATGAGTTAACAGAAGTAGGAGGATTTGATGGAAGACTGTTTGTTTATAAACGAGCAGTTGACGCAAACGTGTGGGCATTTAGAGCAAATATTGATGGAGTAAGAGGCTACGTTAGACGTACAACCAAACAAGTAGAGTTGCCTTTAGCGATAGCAGAAGTAAAGAAAAACTACATAGAGTTGGTTGGGAGACAGCGACAAAACCTTACAATCAAACAGCAGAAGTTCGATGAAGTTTTTTAGATTTGGCTGAAAGAAGCGAAGAAAAGAAAAACAGAGAAGCGATATACCTACACAGTTAGTACATACAATCGCTACTTAAAAAGAGAGTTTTACAAAGATTGGATGAATAGAAGTGAAGGTTATGTACGTTGGTTGAAGCACTCTAACAAACAACCTTCTGCTGATACACTTGCTATCTGTAGTAGCAAACTGAAGCACTACAGCAGACTACTTACGCAAAAAGAAGATGCTAAATGTGAAGATGACAGCAACAAAACTGTTCATTGAAAAGGGTATTTGTACTCAAAAAATCTGCTGTACGGATTTTTATAGTGGAGTACTTACAGAAGTTGGTTGGTGATTTTACACCACCATTATTGAGGAATGAAGATGGATTATAAAACAGAAATGAGAAAGTTGATTGATAAAGTGAAGCAACAAAGTTTTGATGCTCCATTAGAAAGTACGTTAGAAGATTTAACAACTCTATCAACAGCAGTTAAAGACTTATCAGACAGAATAAACACACGTACTAAAAAAAGTTTGAATCCAAATGACAAGGCAAAAGTGAATAAGAAAAGCAAAGTAAAGAAAGTGAATCCTTTTCCTTCTGTTAAACCTTTGCCAATACCACAAAGTAAAAACACTCCACAGCAGAAAACAGATAAGTTAAACTCTTTAAAGAACACTGACTTTAATAAGCAAAGAGATGACTTTGTAGATGCACCTGCAATCTATACAGCCAACTAAACCACAGCCACCAATGTAAACGTTATCTAACTAACGTTCTGTTATCAATTGCCATATGAAAACAGTACAAAAACGTACACTTCTTTACAGTTTGAAAGTCTGTTTGATAGAATGAGATGAAGGTATAGTGATGCGTGTTTGAAATACTTTTAAACCATATTGCTTTAATAACTTCACACTCTTACGAACAACAGCATCACTAACAAAGTCAATTAGTACAGTAGCAAACTGATATTCGTTTGTGTATCTGCTAGCATTGTTTTCACCAAGGTAGTGAAAGTTCTCTAATTCTTACATCCCAACTTTACCTCTATCATTGAATTATTGGCTCTACTTGATTGTGTTTATCCCTTTGTAACAAAGCATTTCAATAGATTAATAACTTGAACAAATTTCAGTAAATGATTAATGTGAAATTTGACAAACAGTATTCGTTATAGGTGGAGAAAAAATCTTATGATTAGTAACAAAAGTATAAGGAAAATATTTTTACAAGGTCCTTATGTTCCAGATCATAGCCGAAACAGAATGAAATCGGAGGGATCAGTTTCTGATGCGAGACGATCGTTCTTAAAAACTAGATTTCAAAATCTTGATTACTTGTTAATGTCTAGATATGGTTGGATGAACGAAGTCCTAAAACCCAACTCAATAATAGTAGAAACTGGCGCAGGTGCTGGGTTCTCGCAACTATATTTAAATCAAAAGGTAATCTTAACAGACGCAATAAATAATCCATGGATTGACAAAGTTATAGATGCAACGAAAATGGATTTAGCAGACAAATCTGTCGACGTTATTATAGCCTCTCATAACATCCATCATTTCTATAGCCCATTTAAGTTTTTCAATGAATGCAAAAGAGTTCTTAAGGATGATGGTCTGATATTGATTCAGGAAATAAATACATCCTTCATGATGCGTTTTTTATTGAAACTTATGCGTCATGAGGGTTGGTCATATAATGTTGATGTTTTTAATCCAGATGAGATTGTTAACGATAAACATGATTTATGGTCTGCCAATTGTGCTGTCCCTGAAATGTTATTTTGTGATGAAAGTCGCTTTGAACAGGTGTTTGCTTCGTTCAAAGTTATGAAGAATGAATTATGTGAATGCTTACTATTTCCACTTTCTGGGGGTGTAACAGCAAAAACTAAGGTTCCACGATTACCAATAGGTTTTATTAATTTTATCTCACTTGTTGATAGAGTTTTAGTTACTTTTTTACCAAGTATCTTTGCTCTTGGCAGGCGAGTAGTTCTAAAAAAAGTGATTTAATGTAAAATGAGTGGTTTCTGTTATGACTGCTAGATTATTTTAGCCTTAAAATTAAAAAAGAAATTGGAAGTTTGCGATTGTAATTATAAACTATAGATAGACGCTTTGATTCGTTATTACACAGAATCAAATGGTACGTTCATTAGAAGAGATACAAGCTGATAAGAAGCGACTTGTTGAAGAAGAAAAGGAAGCACTTAAAGAACATAAGAAGAATGCTGTTAAACAAGTGAAACAACTTATTGTCGATTACAAACTGACAAAAGGCGATATTAGAGGCAAAGCAATGAAGCAGTTGATTGGCGATTGATACAACTGTACGATTGTAGAAGTAGATAAAGTTAGAAAAAACACAGATAAATGTGCTTTCCAACTTCTACTTTTTCTTTTTGCTTTGTAGCACATTTTTTTATGTGTACGATATGAAGTCAATAAAACAATATAAATAAATAAGTTATAGAATATGAAATTAGATTACAGTTTACAAAGCGTTAATGGAATTAGTAGCCGAAGTCTTAAGAATATATTTTTTGAGAATATCCTTTTAGGCTATATTGCAGTTTTATATATTCGGCGCCAATGATGGACTTCAGTAAATCGGTGGAAGATTTACCGTGTCCTGAGGACGATGGTGCTACCGCACACCTGCTTGGTGCAAGACTAGCCGCTGTTAGCTTGCAGGCGAGCAACAGCCCGCAGAGCAACAGCCCGCAGAGCAACAGCCCGGATAGCAACAGTTCGATGGTTTCGCTATGGTCGCTTAGAGGTTTGAGTGTTGTATATTGTTACCCGAAGACGGGTCGGGCTGGAGTTGCTATGCCAGCTGGCTGGGATGCTATACCTGGTGCGCGAGGTTGCACGCCCCAAAGTTGCTCTTATAGGGATCACTACAAGGATATAATGGATTTGGGTGCTAGGGTGTATGGTTTAAGCACGCAGACTAGTGATTATCAGCAGGAGTTGGTAGATAGGCTTGGTTTACCTTTTAGTTTGTTAAGCGATAGCGATATGAAGTTGAGTATAGCGATGAATTTTCCGAGTTTTGAGATATCTGGAATGACGCTGCTGAGAAGGTTTACGCTGGTAATAGAAGATGGGGAGATTAAGGCTGTTCATTATCCTGTTTTTCCTAGTACTAGCGATCCGCTATGGGTGATTGATTACTTGCGTAACAAGCGAGAGTAGCTTGACGGCAGTGTTAATCGAGCGCACTGGGAATGTGGAGCGAGGATTTTCGTGTGGTGCAGTTTTTGGGTAAAGATTATTTATTGATTGACGATTTCGAGCGCATTGAACAATGCTTGAGCTTTGTTTTCGCATTCTTCGAATTCTTTTTCGGCGATTGAATCGGCGACGATTCCTGCGCCGACTTGCACATGCAGTTTTTTATTTTTGATTATTGCGGTACGCAATGCGATGCATGTGTCTAGGTCTCCATTTGCGCCCAGCCATCCTATTGCGCCTGCGTATAGCCCGCGGTTATGTAGTTCTAGTTTATTTAGTATTTGCATTGCGCGTACTTTTGGAGCCCCTGAGACGGTACCTGCGGGGAAGCCTGCGATCAGGGCGTCTATAGCATCCTTGCCTTGAGCGAGTTCGCCTTCGACATGTGATACTATGTGCATGACGCGGCTGTAGTGCTCGATGCCGAATTGTTCTGGTATTTTTACCGAGCCTATTTTTGCTACTTTTCCGACATCATTTCGCCCTAGATCGAGTAGCATTAGATGCTCTGCGCGTTCTTTTTCGTCTGCTAATAGTTCTTGCTCTAGAGCTGCGTCTTCGGCGGGATTTTTGCCGCGCGGTCTTGTTCCTGCTAGAGGTCGTATTGCGACCTTTCGGTTTTGCACGCGCACGAGGGTTTCGGGACTTGAGCCTGCGATGATTCCCTGCTCGTTGAAGTCTATGAAGTATAGGTATGGCGAGGGGTTGATTCGTCGCAATGCGCGATAGTATGCGAAGGGGTTTGCGGCGAAGTTGCAAGAGAACCTTTGGCTCAAGACGACTTGGAAGATATCACCGGCGGCGATATGATTTTTTGCTTTTGCGATGGCGTGCATGAATGAAGAACGAGTAGTGTTAGAGACGGGCTTCGTCTGTAGTTTTTTGTTATTATTTGCAGTGTGCGAGTTGGCTACAGCGTGCTTCGATGCGTTTGTAGGCAGGGCTGCTTGCATGCGTTCGACCGCTTCGAGCAATAATTTTTTTGTTTCGGAGTACGCTTGCTTTGCGTTGGCTTTTTGTTGTATTTGCGCGTGCGTTGTTGCGACGAGATATATGCAAGATTTCAGAGTATCGAAGATTGCGACTAGAGCGGGTCGTATGAAGAACCAATCTGGCATGCCTAGAGGGTCTGGCTTGTTTTCGCCGATTTTTTCAATCAGGCGCACCGTATCGAATCCCATGTATCCGAACAGCCCTGAGAACATGGGAGGAAAATCGTTAGGCAGGTTATGGTTGGAGATTCGCGATTGGCTTAATATGCTCCGCAAAGCGGCGAATCCTTGTTGCGGGACGGGTCTGAATTTCTTTTCTAGCGCTGTGTGCATGACTTGTAGACTTCCAGCGTCTCCGCGTAGCAGCAAATCTGGAGCGAGAGCTATTATGCTGTAGCGTCCGCGGTGTCGCCCGCCGCTTTCGACGGTTTCGAACAGGCATGCGTGTCGGGTTTTTTCGAAGTTTTCATAAGATTTTTTAGTAAGTTTGAGCCATGCTGAGATGGGAGTTTCGAGGTCTGCCTCGAATGCGCACCACAAGAATTGCGCTTCGCCTTTATCGTGCGTAGCGCAGAATTCTTTTTGCGCGGGTAGGAAATCCATGATGGGTTTTAGTAGTTTTGTTGCTCGTAGCTATGCGCCTTTGCAGGGTATGCGCGTTTGCGAGATTTTTTTTGTGCGCGGCTCGTTATGAATTATTTTTTGCTAGAATATCTATTTTTATACCTTATGCGCTGAGGATTATAGCAGAAGAAATTGTATATGGTTATAGATTTAAGTTACACGCTTTTGTGCTATGTGTTTTTGAGCGACATGTTTTTGAAGAAGCGAGCTAGATTGTGACTAGAGCGAAGATAAGGATTTCGCTAAGGCGATTGCAAGGCTGCGATATTGCGGCGGTTACGGCGATTTATGCGCTATATGTTGAGAAGAGTCTGGCGACCTTTGAGACGGTAGCACCAAGCGTCAAGGATAATGCGTTTAGCGTTTAGACAGGCTTGCTTCTGCTGGCTACCCTGCGCTGGTTGCGCTAGGTGTAGATGGTGAGAGTAGGGATGAGGTTTTGGGATACGCTTACGCGACGCGTTATAAGGCTCGTGCTGGCTACAAGTACACGCTTGAGGATAGCGTTTATGTGAAGAGTGCGTATGTACACGCCAAGGGATAGGTAGGGAATTGCTGAGAGGCTTGATCGTCGAAGCGGAAAATAGGGGTTTTTGGCAGATGATGGCGGCGATCGGCGATACGGGGGATACAACTGGCTCGATTGAGTTACACACGGCGCTTGGCTTTGAGCGTATAGGTGTTGCGCGCGGGATCGGGTTTAAATTTGGCAAGCTGGTAGATGTTGTTTATATGCAAAGAAAACTTGACGGCAAGGTAGGAAGCGTGCGTTAGGATTATTAGCTAGGTCGTTCTTATAGCCTTATAGCCCTGTAGGTTTGTTTGTTGCTAAATCCTTGCAATTCGCTATTTGGATGGCTTTGTGAGGTGTGAGAGCCAAGAGTTTGGATTGTTTTACGCGGGCGATGTAGATTTTAATTTTTCGGAGTTGATATTTTTTTATTAAATTCCGAATTAAAATTTTTATAATTTATTATTAATTATTTTAAATATTAATTATTTTTTTAAAAAATATAATTATTAATATATCGATTTTTTAAATTATATTTTTATAAATTAAAACTATCTATTTTTTTAATTATTATATTTAATAATTAAAATATTAAGTAATTTTGCTTTGCGAAAAATATTAAAACGAATCTAGCTCATGCTCCTGGCACATGTTAGTCGGTGCGGCGTATTTACGCGCGCGCTGTAGTATTTGTTGAAATGTTAGTAAAGGTAGTAGCCCTTTGTTCAAGGGCTTGTATTTTGCGCTTGATATTGTGAAATGAACTCAGCGAAGGCTTGCTCGTTGATGCGTATTTGCGCGCGCTCTTGTAGTATCTGTTGGAATGTTAGTAGAGGCAGTATTCTTTGCTCCTCGAACTCGCCTGCAAATTTTTTGACTTCATCTGGCGTTATGGAGCTGACGCTAGGTCGAGAGATGCTAGCGACTTTGACGACTATGTGTCTGCCATTTTGCTTATTGGTTGTTATGAGCACGTCGTCTATTTGCGCTTGAAATAGTTTATGTAGAAAGTCTTCCTGCCATTTTGTATCGTTTCGTTGCAGGGTTATGCTTTGAATGGGAATTTTTTCTTTGCGTGCTACCTGCTGCAGAGATTTTTCACGCGCGTTTTTTGCGATTTCGTCTGCTTTTATTTGCGCGTTTTCGAGTATTTTTAGATTTTTATATGTTTTTAGCACTCTTTCACGATTAGCAGAGTCTAGTTTTTCGACTCTAGCGTCTTGGATTTTTTTCAGTTGCAGGAAGAGGACATCAGTAATGATTTTATTCTCTAGGTTTTCGAGTTCGAATCCTTGCGTTGCCTCGCCTATGGTTGATATTGAGAATCCGATTTTTCGTAGTTCTTCTTCTTCGACTTCTGATATTTTGACACCGTCTTGCGCGAGAGCTTGTGCGATCAACCTTTGCTTGCTTTTGTTATTTCTAGTTATTTTTTGTGCTTGCCCTAACGCGTTCATCATTTCTGTTGTTACTAGTTTTTGCCCTATTGTTTCTGCGACTTCATTGAGTGAAGCGCCTGTTAGTATTGCGTCTTCTGCTTGTTCGATATCTCTGTTGAACTGCTCGACGGCTTGTTCTTGTTCGAGTAGTTTTTTGATTTTGTTTCGCACATCCTTGAATTCTGGTATTTTTGCGGGTATTAGTTTGTCTAGGCGAATGATGTACCAGCCGAGACTACCTTCGACTATATCTGCGTCCCCGATATTTTCGAGTGAGAAGACTGTATTAGCGATAGTGTCTTCGATTATTTCTTTTTTGGTTTTTTCTTTTATTACGATTGCGCTAGGAGCTGATGCTTCTTGAGTTACCTCTTGCGTCGCTTCTTGAGCTGCTTTCTGAAGATTTTTATTTTTTTTGTATGCGTTGATAACTTTTTGCGCGCTATTTTTATCAGAGAAGAAGATTTGGCTGTATGACCTTCTTTCGTCTGTTTGCAATGCTTCCTTTCGTGCTTCGTATTCGCTTCGCAGAGTATCTTCGCTGAATTTTATGTTTTGATTTGCGCTGATTCGCAATATATCGAAGCTACGATATTCTGGTAGTTGGAATGTTGCGGCTTCTAGCTCCATGAAATTTATTAATTCGTCATCGCTTGGTTTTTGAATACTTGCAGTATGCTCGAATGGTATTTGTAGTGCTTGTATTTTTCTTTTTTCGTTTTCTGCGGCGATGAGGAATTGTATGAATGTATTGGGCAAAGATAATCCGAATGCCATGCTATCGATGATATTTTCTTCTAGTATGTTATGTTTCAGTTGTTCTAGATATATTTGTTCGTTGATGTTTGTGTTTCGCAAGAATGCTGCGAATCGCCATCCTTCGAACTGTCCGTTTTCGTTTGCGAATAGTTGATTATTAGCGATTGTGTTCTGCAAGACTTTTTGCGGTATGTCTAGTTTCAGGCGTTTGGTTTCTTTTTGCAGCAGAGCTTGCCCGAGCAGTCTTTCGAGCAAGAGTCTTGGGAGAGGTCCTGCGAATAGTTGTTCGTCAGATAGTCCTTGTGCTTTGAATGGAGCGGTTGCGCGCTGCCATGCGTTTTGGAAGATTTGTTCGTTGATGACTATTCCGCGTCCTTCGACGAGTTCGTCTTGACTTGGCGAAGCTATACGGCGTAGAACGTCTCCGATTCCCCAAACTCCGAAGCTTAGGATCAGTATTCCGAAGATGCTATATCGCAGCAAAGGAGAAGAGAGCGAGCCTTTTATGGATTGTAGCATATTGAGTGATCTATCATGACTTGAGTTGGTGTCTGAATATTTTTTGTTATGCTTGAGTATCTTTTTCGAGTCGTGCGATTAGAGCGGATGAGTCTGACCTCTGGTGTCCCATTTTTTGTAGTTCTTTATAGTATTCTACGACTTGTTGGACTAGTAATAATTTTGCGTTATTTTGCTGAGCTTCTTCGATGCAGAATTGTAGGTCTTTGAGCATCCACTCTGTTGCGAATCCGAAGTTGAATTCACCGTTGCACATGGTTTCGGCGCGGTTATCCATCTGCCATGATTGAGCTGCGCCGCTTTGTATTATGGGTATGAGTTTTTTACGGTCGAGTTTTGCGAGTTTTGCGAAATGCAGAGCTTCTGCCAGGCTTTGTATAACGCCTGCGATGCAGATTTGGTTTACCATTTTAGTTAGTTGTCCTGCGCCGCTATTTCCCATCAGAGAGCATTGTTTTGCGTAGCATTTGATGATTGGTAGAGCGTTTTGGTAAGCGTTGCTATCGCCGCCGCACATGACGCTGAGAGCGCCTTCTTGAGCGCCTTTTTCGCCGCCGGATACTGGAGCGTCGATGAAGAAGGCGTTATGTTTTAGAGTTTGAGTTGCGCTTTCGCGAGCTAGATTTGCGGAAGTAGTTGTGTGGTCTACGATGATGGTATTTTTTTGTATTGCGTTGAGGATTCCTTGTTGCTGTGAGTTATTTCCGGCAAGTATATTTCGCACGCTTTCGTCGTTGCCTAGACATAGGAAGACTACTTGAGCTTTTTTGACGGCTTTTGCTGGCGAGTCTTCGATGTAGCATTTTGCGTTATTTTTATTGTATCGATCTAGCCATTCTTGTGCTTTTTTTGAGGTTCGGTTATATGCGTATACTTCGTGCCCTGCTTTGACGAGGTGTCCTGCCATTGGAGCGCCCATCACGCCCAAGCCGATGAAACTTACGATAGCCATATATGTTATTGCCTTTTATATTTTTATTTGAATGATTTTTATCACATCAGGTTACTTTTTTGCAGTGCTTTTTGCAATGGTTTCCATTGATTTTTGGATTTTGTTGCGAGTGTTGCGTTTGTTCGAAGGCATGGTTTTATATCTAGTTCTGTATTGAAATCTGCGGTGCGTCCTCCTATGGATTTTAGAATGAATCCGCCTGGCGCGTGGTCCCATGGCCACAAGCTATTATAGTATGCGAAGTCTGTTTTATTTAGAACGAGGTCTACGAAATCTTGTCCTGCGCATCGCACGGAAGGCATTCGTTCGATGAGGTTTGTATCGTAATCGAGGGGTTTTTTGGTCCATGAGATTCGTCCGCGAGCTTTTTTGTTTATTATATTGCTGTGATTTTTGCTCGCTGTAAGGGGAATAGGTATGTTATCGGCGAATGCGCCTTCGTTTTCGATTGCGTGTATGATGGATTTTTCTTGGTGTGAATATATCCAGCTTGCGCGCACTTTATCGTGTGTGACGAAGGCTATCATGGAGCAAAAGATGTTTGAGCCTTTGATGAAGTTTCTGGTGCCGTCGAGAGGATCGATGAGCCAGTATGTTTTTTTTGCGTATTCTTTAGAGAATTCGTTTAGTTTGGCTTCGCTGTTAGCGATGGCTTCTTCGCCGAGCACTTTAGAACCGTCGACTAGTGAAGATAATGAATGTGTTAGGAATTTTTCTGCGTCGAGGTCAGCTTCTGTGACGCAGGAATCGTGTCCTTTTTTGTATATTTCGCTTGGAGCGAGGTTTTTGAAGCGAGGCAACAGAATGCGTTCGACTGTTTCTTGTAGTAGCGCTTGGACTTTATGCGACTGAGGTATGGTTGTGCTTGGCATGAGTAATGGATAGCACAGAAGGGTAGTAGTGGCATAGAGCGGTAGATGGATAATTAAACGAGTGCGCTTACAAGGGAGTGGCAAACGAGCACAGACAAAATTTTACTGCGCGAAATACTAACCTAGCGTTGTAATACATCTAGTATCTAAGATTTTTTTTCTTTTCCGCTAGATGTGCTTTTGCTTTGTACTAGTGCGAGTGCGCCCGCAAGGGAGTGGCAAACGAGCACAGGTGAAATGTTACTGCGCGAGCTAATAATTTCGCGTTGTAATCTGTTTAGAGTCTAAGTTTTTTTCTTTTTGCGGTAGGTTTTCAAACCTTTCGGGTTTTACCCCCCACACCCCAAGATGTATTAGTGCGAGTGCGCCCGCAAGGGAGTGCCAAACGAGCACGGACGAAATTTTACTGCGCGAAATACTAACCTAGCGTTGTAATACATCTAGTATCTAAGA
>JABAAW010000023.1:12340-19277 GCA_014238535.1 Alphaproteobacteria bacterium | reverse complement strand
CTGCAAAGCTGCAGTAAAACTTCTTTCTTCATCACCAATCATATTGCTAATTGGGTTACGCACTTTTTGTAAGCTTTTAAATATTTCGCCAGCAGTGCCAAGCACGCCATAGACTACCAGTGAAAAGGGAGGCACAAACCTTGGTTGCCTTTGGTCAATCGAGATTGCATGCCGCATGGCACGCCGCATGATACGGCGCAATACATAACCTCTACCCTCGTTCGATGGAACCATACCATCGCCTAGCATAAGGGCACAAGCGCGCGCGTGATCGGCTATCACCTTGATGCTACTGCGTTGCTCACTACCCTCAGCAAAGGCTACTTTTTTTTTCAAACCCAAGGTGTCGCAAATTTCATCGACTATTGGCGCAAACAAACTAGTATCGTAGTTATCGCGCTTGCCTTCCAAGACCGCAAGCATGCGCTCTAGCCCCATGCCGGTATCGACGCAAGGTTTAGGCAATGGAGTCTTTTCACCCCCGCGCAAGTCATACTGCATGAACACCAGATTCCATATCTCGACGCCGTCTACCTCACCTTCTTCGCGCTCGCCATTATCGTAGAAAATTTCAGAACAAGGACCGCAAGGACCTGAATCGCCCATTTGCCAAAAGTTATCGGAGGTGGAAATTTTTATAATTTTACGATCTGGCAAGCCCGAGATTTTTTTCCATAGCGTCAAGGCTTCGTAGTCCTCGTGATAGACGGTGACCAACAACTTATCCTTGCCTAGCCCTAGCTCTTTAGTTAGAAAATCCCAGGCATAGACGATAGCCTGCTCTTTAAAATAATCGCCGAAGGAGAAGTTACCGAGCATTTCAAAGAAAGTATGGTGGCGTTTTGTGTAGCCGACATTCTCTAGATCATTATGCTTGCCACCTGCGCGCAAGCATCGCTGTGCTGTTACGGCTCTTTTGCAGTCGCTTTTTTCTAAGCCAGTAAAGATGTTTTTAAACTGCACCATGCCTGAGTTAGTAAACATCAAGCTAGGGTCATTTTCAGGCACTAACGACGAGGAATCCTTAATCGCATGCCCGTTTTTTTCAAAGAACTTTAAGAATCCGCTACGCAGTTCGTCTGCATTCATAGTGCTTTAAAACCTAATGATAAATTTAACTGCTAGCCCTTCCAAAAGGTAGGCGCAAAAAGCATCAGTATAGCAAAAAACTCTAACCTGCCTAGCAGCATGCCGGCGGACATCATTATTTTTGCGGCGTCGGGCAGGCTAGAGAAGTTTCCGCTAGGACCTATCACCGAGCCCAACCCCGGTCCCACATTTGCGAGAGCGGTAGCCGAGCCCGAAATAGCTGTTACGAAATCCAGCCCTGTGAAGCCCAAGCAGACTGAGAGGAATCCAAAAAATATAAACAAGATGAAGAAGTAACCCATGACGGCATGCCCTATCGTTTGCGGAATGGCGCGTCCGTTATAGCTCATTATGAAGACGCGTTTCGGTTGTAGCATCTGTCGCATCTGCAGTAGGGAGGTTTTAAACAGGACGATGATACGGAAGATTTTAATCCCACAGCTGGTCGAGCCCGCGCAACCGCCGATGAACATGACGAACAAGCAAAATGAAATAGCCCATGCGCCCCAAGCGCTGTAATCATCAGACGCATAGCCTGTGCCTGTCATCAAGGAGGTCATGTTAAACAAGCTTATACGAAACGCAGATAGGACGCTCTGGTGCGGTTCTGTAATCAGTGGGAAAAAAGCGACCAACACGACGACCAGCAAGATTAGCAAGAAACCGCGTACCTGTTCGTCTGCTAAGAAGCGCATGCCTCGCCCGAGTAAAATTTGCAGGTATAGTACCAATGGCAACGATCCTAAAATCATGAATACTACGGCGACGATCTCGATACGCGCGTCGTCGAAGAATCCGAATGAATCGTTATGTGTAGAAAACCCACCTGTAGCGACTGTAGTCATGGAGTGGTTTATGGCGTCGAAGACGGACATGCCGAACAGCCAATATAAGATGGCACAGCACAAGGTTAGGAAGATATATATTACGATGATCCATGTAACTAGCTGCCCTAGCCTTGCGACAGCTTTCTCGCCTTGTCCTGCGAGTTCGACGCGGAAGAGCTGCATACCGCCGACGCGTAAAAGAGGAAACAGCAAGACTGTCGTCATAATGATTCCGATGCCGCCCATCCACTGCAACAAGGAACGCCATAAGAGAAGCCCGTGAGGCAAATCGTCAAGGTTAGTGATAACTGTCGAACCTGTAGTTGTAAGACCGGAAAATGCTTCGAAGAGTGCATCTATGTATGAAAAATTATCTAACGCGAAGACGAAAGGTAGCGCGCCGAAGGCTCCGACGACGAGCCACGCGCCGATAGTGATTAGAAACGAATCGCGATAGGAGGTTCGCGCGCGAATGCCTGTAAGCGCACGCATATATGAGAGAAAAATTGCGCCACCTAGAACTAGTATAATACTCGATGCTAGAAGGAACGCCTTATATGATTTCCCCGCGCCTAGATAATCGGCAAGAGCAGGCACCCACATCGCTACCGCTAGCGATAGCAGTAGCACGCCTTGTGCTGCCATGACGGATTGCAAGCCAGACATCACAAACCACGGAGCAATAAGCTACAAAGCAACAGAAAGACCTCGCGCTAGACGATAGCAATAAATGGGAAGCAGAAGCAAAATCCTGGCGAGAACGCACAAGCGAGAATCATTCGGTGCGGTAACGGTCGTGGCAAGACTTACACTGCTTGCCAATACCAGCCAAAGACTTAGCCAAAGTCTTACGCATAGCTGCGTGAGCGTCGGCATTCGCCTCACTACTTGCCACTAGTTCTGCGAAAGCTTGCGTATCTTTTGCGAATTTTTGCATCTGCGCTTGGAAGTCCTTAGCTTCTGTCCATACACGCTCGTGTGCTGTTGTTTCCTCGGCGACACCGCGCGTGCGATAGACGAATGAAGCGCCTACACGCTGAGAAGAAAGCGCGAGAATTTGCGCCTGCAGTGCTATCGACTTATCGTCGTCCACCTCTTGCTTGAGCAGTAAAAACAATGATTGTAGCGATGACTTTATCTCCCCCATCAGTGCTTTGCGAAACTTTACGACGCTGTCGGGGGAAGGTTCAGCTGCATGCAGATTGGGTGTTAGCAACATCGAGAAAGCGAAGAGCGGAAGCAAAAAAGCTCGTCTCAGATATGCTCGAAAAGGTATGTTAAAAAACGCCATAATATATCAATCCTCCTAAAGTTAATAGTATCGCTATAATCTAGTAGCACGGTGCTAGACTAGTAGTTCAGCGCAAACAAGGCAAGGCTACTGCAAACAATAATCTAACGAGCGCCTTATCAGCTCTTTGTTGGGCTACTTTGCTTGCGCGAGGTAAAGGCTCGTGCTAGAAAAAAGCGTGCGTATAGAAGATAATAGGCAAATGAGCGCACGATAACGAAGACGGCTACCAAGAATAAACCATGAAAAAAGACCAAGGCAACAGCAATGAAGTAGTAACGCAGTTCGCGCGCGCGTTATTTGATGTTGCGCGCGAGAAAAAATCTATGCTGGAAACGCTGGAGAGCGCCCAGCGAATAGCGCATTGTTACAACGAGAGTCTCGATTTACAACGATTATTCACGAATCCAAAATTTGAAAGTAAGAGCGTAGAAAAAGTACTGGACGAGCTGAACTCGCGGTTAAAACTAGGGAAAACCATTCATATATGCCTGATATTGCTCGCAAGGAAAAAGAAACTAAACCTACTGCCGAAGATAGTCGTAGAGATGCAAAGGCTGATCTCGCAAGAACGAGGCGAGGTTAAAGGACATATAGTTAGCGCGATGGAACTTAGAAAAGATGAAAGGACAGCCGTTGAAAGAGCGCTGAAAGACCGTTTGCAAGGTAATCCGCTAGCGCTAACCTTCGAGGAGAACAAGTCATTATTGAGCGGCTTCGTACTAACGATTCAAAATCGCATGATTGACCTATCGCTAAGGTCTGAACTGCAACGATTACATAAAATACTATACAAGACGGAGCAAACTATATGAGCATCAGTGCAAGCGAAATAACGGCGATTCTGAAGAAGAACATTTCTGATTTTGACGCGATCGCGGAGGTATCTGAGGTAGGACATGTTGTCTCTATCGGCGATGGCGTAGCTAATGTGTATGGATTGGACCTTGTGCGCGCGGGGGAGATGGTTGAATTCGAATCTGGGGTGCTCGGAATGGCACTGAACCTAGAAACCGATACTGTGGGTATCGTGTTGTTCGGAAGCGATCGCGAGGTTAAAGAAGGTGAGGTTGTCAAACGCATGGGCAGCATCGCCGATATACCGATTGGCAAAGCCCTATTGGGAAGGGTTGTTGATGCGCTAGGAAACCCTATCGATGGCAAAGGAGATATCATAACCTCCCATCGAGGGCGGATTGATGTTAAGGCCCCTGGCATCATTCCTCGACAATCTGTGTGCGAGCCGGTGCAGACGGGTATCAAAGTGCTAGACACCCTTGTTCCAATCGGCAGGGGGCAACGCGAGCTTATCATCGGCGATAGACAAACGGGGAAAAGCGCACTCGCCATCGATGCGATTATAAACCAGCGCACGAACAATAAGAGCGATGATGAAACTAAGAAGCTATATTGCATATATGTTGTTGTGGGACAAAAACGCTCGACCGTAGCACAGTTAGCACGAACGCTTACGGAATACGGAGCGATGGAATATACAACCATAGTTGCTGCTACAGCGTCTGATCCGGCACCGTTGCAATTTTTAGCACCCTATAGCGGTTGCGCTATCGGCGAATACTATCGCGACAACGGAATGCACGCCTTGATAGTATACGATGACCTATCGAAACAGGCTAACGCATATCGTCAAATGTCTTTGTTGATGCGCCGTCCGCCGGGGCGCGAAGCGTATCCTGGCGATGTGTTCTACTTACACTCGCGCTTGCTTGAAAGATCGGCAAAGTTGAGCGATGAGTATAAAGGCGGTTCGCTAACCGCGTTGCCGATAATCGAAACGCAAGCGAGCGATGTTTCTGCGTATATCCCGACGAATGTAATATCGATTACCGATGGGCAAATATTTTTACAAACGGAGTTATTCTACAAGGGCATAAGACCTGCGATAAATGTCGGCATATCTGTCAGTCGAGTAGGTTCGGCAGCCCAATCTAAAGCGATGAAAGCTGTTGCGGGCTCGATCAAGCTGGAGTTAGCGCAATATCGAGAAATGGAGGCTTTTGCACAATTTGCCTCTGATCTTGACCTTACGACGCAAAAGTTGCTTGCGCGCGGAGCAAGGCTAACGGAATTGCTGAAGCAAAAACAATACTCGCCGATGCCGATGGAAGAGCAGGTTGTGTCTATTTTTGCTGGAGTTAAAGGTTACTTGGATAAAATTCCTACGCCGCGGATCTGTGACTTTGAAGAGGCGTTGCTCGAAAAGATAAGGAATTCGCAAGCTGGATTGCTGAAAGATATCCGAGAAAGTAATAACCTCAGTGCCGATAACGCGACGAAGCTTGGTTCTGTGCTAGAGCGTTTCGTTAAAGAATTCGAAGAAATGCTTTAACGATGCAAGCGACTTTGCGAAGCATAAATATATTCACCAATGACTTCTCTTATAACGAGTAAATAGTTTGTCTGGACTAAAAGAACTACGAAGGTCTATCGCTACGACGAAAAGCACGAGACGAATTACCTCTGCGATGAAGATGATGTCAGCGGCGAAGCTACGACGAGCGCAACTTCGTGCGGAAGATGCGAAGTTATACGCTAAGCGCTCGGTTGAGTTAGCCCAGAGCCTAGCGGGAAAATTGACGATTCCCGCCCCTGAGCTATTCGTTGGGCGAGAAAAGAGTGAAGAGGATAAGAAGACACTGTGCCTTGCGATAGCTTCTGCAAGAGGTCTGTGCGGAGGCTATAACGCGAATGTTGCTAAGAAGGTAGTAGCTTTCGCGAACGCTCCAAAGAATAAAAGAAATACGATGGTGATCTTGGTCGGACGCAAAGCCCGAACAACCCTACAACGCTTTCTCGGCGAGAGGTTGCTGTCGACGCACGAGGATGTCAATCGCCCAGTGCCGCACGCAGCCTTTGCCCAAGCGATGGCGACGGAACTGATAAGCATGTTTGAACGAGAAAAATTCGACCGCTGCCTGTTGTGTTACAACAATTTTCAATCGGTTATGGTGCAAAATGTTGTAATGCATACCATCATGCCGATCGGCGCGAATGAGCATTTTGCTGAAGCGGTAGTAGAGGATGACAAGAAACAAGAAGCCAACCAAGAGATTAACTTTGAACCTGAGCGTGATATATTGCTAGGAAATATTGCCCCGCAAATTATTTCTGCACAAATTTTTGAAGCGATGCTAGACGCGTTTGCGGCTGAACAAGCGGCACGCATGACGGCGATGGACAACGCGACTCGCAATGCAGGAGAATTGATAGACGAGTTGTCTTTGCGCTACAATCGCCTGAGACAAGCCTCTATCACGACCGAGTTGATTGAAATTATCTCTGGCGCGGAAGCCTTGTAGAAACCCCTACGCCAATTTATTAACACGAGAAAGATTCATACTATGCCTAGCAAACCGCCATTAAAAGACGAAAGCACCTTGAGTACAAAAAAACCGCGAGTAACGAAGAAAGTAGCACCTAGCCCGCGCAAGAATCGTATGGGTAAGGTTGTGCGCGTCTTAGGCGCAGTTATCGATGTGCATTTCACAGGTAGCCCGCCTGCGATTCTGAATGCATTGGAGACGAAGAATCAAGACAAGCGTCTTGTGCTGGAAGTAGCTCAACATTTAGGTGAGAACATTGTGCGTTGTATTGCCTTGGATGCGACCGAAGGCATGATGCGCGGTATGGAGGTAGAAGACACGGGAACGACGTTGACTGTACCTGTAGGCAAAGAAGTATTGGGAAGGATTCTCAATGTAATTGGCGA
>JABAAW010000023.1:0-12241 GCA_014238535.1 Alphaproteobacteria bacterium | reverse complement strand
TGTGTATGTGCCGGCGGACGACCTTACGGACCCTGCGCCTGCGACGACCTTTTCGCACTTGGACGCTACGACTGTTCTCTCTAGGCAGATTGCGGAGTTAGGAATATATCCTGCTGTCGATCCCCTCGATTCGACGTCGCGAATTCTAGACCCATTGATAATCGGCGAGGAACATTACGCTACAGCTAGGGAAACGCAAAGATTGCTACAAACGTACAAATCGCTACAAGAGATTATAGCAATTTTGGGTATGGACGAGCTTTCGGAAGAAGATAAAAGCGTTGTTGCGCGCGCGCGGCGTATTCAAAAATTTCTATCGCAACCTTTTCACACGGCGGAAGTTTTCACGGGCTTTAAGGGTAAGTATGTTGAGATAAAAGACACGCTAGATGGTTTTGGTGGAATTATCGAGGGTCGCTACGATGATCTGCCTGAGGCTGCTTTCTACATGGTTGGCTCGATTGATGAGGTAGAAAACAAAGCGCGAACTTTAGAAGAAAAAGACAAGGCAGCTTAGCTCCATTTCACCGAAGGCTAGCGCTATGGCAGACCAACACGCTAAGATCACGCTTGAGATTCTTACACCCGAGAAACCGTTCTTGACAAAGGATGTAGTGCTAGTCGTCGTGCCGAGCGAGGAGGGGGACTTGGGCGTTATGGCACAATCTGCGCCACTACTATGCGCGCTGCGTATAGGCACGATTTGCATTTTCGACGAGCGCTTACTTCCAACGGAGCGTTACTTCGTCTCTAGCGGAACTGCGTGGATCACTGGTGTAAAGGCTGTGCTGCTAGTGCCGGAAGTTTTCGACCTGAAGCACACAGACGACCACACGATTCAAGAGGAGATAAAAATCCTTGAATCGAGAAAAAAAGCAGACGATGAAGAAAGTTTAACGCAACTAGAGGTACTTAGAGCAAAGCACTACGCCTTGCAAAACCTTCCGTATGCCTGAAGATAGGTCAACGGAACTACATTATTTATGGCGCGCTATTGGATTGGTAAACTAGATTTACCAGCTTCCTTTTTTGCTAAAACCTCTAGATTTCTTTGTTCGAGTGCGAGGGCTTGTTGCAGATCGAGTTGCATTAATTTTATCCTGCTTTGCAACATCGCGCTAATTCGCGAGCGAATACGACACCACTGTGCATGCGAGACGCTGATATAGTAATTGTATATCTGCTTAATAAAAATAAAGATTGTTCCGACATAGAAGTTTAGTAAGAAGTTATGCGTATCATTACCATCATTTTTTGCTAGAGTTGGTATTTCCTCGCAATGAACAAACAGTTCTTTTAGCTTATTGTGTATACTTTGCAGGTCGCAAACAGAATCTACCTTTGCAATGGGCGCGAAGATTTTTAGTATTGTATCGGCACAATGCCTCTGTTCTGCTTGCGCCTTTTCTATTCTCGATAGCAATATGTTATCTGCTAGAGAAACATTAGGGCAAAGTTCTTCCACCGTTTTTTGCGAGTGTAGCTTTTTGCATTCTTCTTCGGTCAAGTGTTTGATAAGCGTTGGTAGCAGAGGTGAAAAGCCTTTGAGTTTTACTCCATCGCTGCAGTTATAAAGTTTATGTAGTGTATAGGATTCCGCCTCGTACTCCAGCACCTGTTTCGAGCTGTAGAGTATGATTTGTGTTCGGGCCTGCCCTCCGAAATTACCACGAAAGACCAGATTGCTCTCGCTTTGCGTTTTTTCTTCTGCCTTCTCTCGTTCTTTATCGAGGAAATGCACGGCATCTTTAGCGTGGTGTTTTCGCCCCTGTTTGTATCCCATATCGGTTCCCAAAAAGTACTGTTCTGTAAAACCGATGGCATTTGCGCATACGAAGGCAGTGTTTGAGACGGTAGGCGAGATGTTACCAATACTCTTGATCGCTAGAATGTAATTAAGAGGAGTTAGAGCACGAGAGATGAATATACGTTTATTAAATACGGAGACGATATCGCACTGTACTGTTATCGCAGTTAATAGTGTAATTTTAGATAGATCGTAACCAGCCTCTTGTGATTTATTTATATGATTTACCTTGGGGAATATATTTTCGATCTCGCATTGGAAATCTGGAACGATACCGTTTTTCAGCAGCGTAAAAAGCGCCGAGCCGCAAGAAAATACGGTTCGCCCGACGCATAGTTTGCTTAAGTAAGGAAGCGAATCGTCTAGCGATGGTCCGTTTGCTATGATTAGAGCAGAGCGTTTAGGGCGCAGACCTAAGTTTAGCTTTATGAATGGTGTGCGTACGCTAAGAGATAGGTTGCGGATGCTATTGTGAAGCATGCGAATTTGATCTTCAAAGAAGCCTCGATTAATTTCTGCATTTTTGATGATAGAAAGTAGCCGAGGATAAAGAAGTTTTATAGTGACTGAGCTTGCTGAATGCTCATATACAAAGAAGCTATCGCAAAAAAAGTGCATCTTTGTTTGTAAGAAATTGTTGAATGTAGCTTCTAATAGATCGATGTCGTTTGCTACTATGAAATACAAGCTCCCGTTCCGCTCGGCACATTTTTTGTGCCAGTTTGCGAAATTGTGTGTACTAGCGGAGAAATAGATACTTTCTTTGCGCGTCTCGATAATACAGACATTACAAGGTCTTAACCGCTTTATTAGAGGGGCGATGTGGTATCCCAAGCCTAGTCCGAATACGACTAATAAGGATCGCTCATTATTTGCATGCTCTTTATGATCTCCATACGAGTGCTTGTCGCGTAAAATGGTAGAATATATCTCGCGATGAAATGCGTCATTGTGAAGATGCGATTTACTATGCGCGACTGGCTTGAGCGCTTTTAGCGAAGGAGTATTTATGTATCTTTTACTTTGTGCGAAGAACTCTTTTATCTCTGAGTTTGTCTGCTTTAGAGCGTCTGGTTCGTATAGCCTTGTGCCGCCAGTCTCCAAATTGACCGTGCGTCCTTTATCTTTCACTTCTTTATAAAAGCGGTTTTGTAAATTCTGGTTTATCTCTTTCGCTAAGCGCGGCTGATAATTAGCGAGCCAATTCATACTTTGCGCTAGAGTTTTTTGCGAGCGGGCAGAAGATGCATGCAATCCACCTTGTGCGTTCTCTAATGTGTTTAAAGAGATTGTCATTGATTGATTTCTGTGTGCGTTGGGATATAACGATTATCTCGACCAAGCACTACGACACCTTCAAACAATGCCTGCACTACTGCCAAGGCTTTATTTTGTAGTCGGCTTTTTTGTTCGCGAGGATTTTTTTTATTCCGCAAGGCTTTACGAAAACGATTACGATAAGCAGGATTTAGACAAAGTTCCCGTATACGCGCGAGCAATTCCTTACGATTGCGACAGATACAAAATTCTCCGAGAGCCATCTGCTGAGCGACGGACAGGCTCAAACGCGAAGGTATTCTATCACCCTCGAGAGTTAGAGATGGCAGCCCGTGTCGCAATGCTTGCCAGAACATATATGCTGCTCGCGGATAGGTTATATCCAAGAATATATCTATCTGCGAGAGAAAATATATCATCGAGGATTTTTCTGAGACGAAGCGAATACGTTTATGTTGGTTGGTGGGTAATTCCTGCTTTAGCAGAGCTAATAAAGCAGCTGCAGCCCTCTCACCACCGATAGTTTCGCTGTCTAGTACTATCACGAAGCTGGGGATTTGCTGTAGCAAGCTAACGATAATTTCGCGTGCGTTCGCGTCGAGCGATGCATATTCGCCTGAGATCCCCAACCTAACATTGCGTCTGCGTGAGATTTTTAGCGGCTGCACCTCGAAAACATCCTCGACTTGCAAGAATCCAAGTTTTGGACGCAATATTGGGCATGGCGTGGTGAGATCGATGCAGCTATCGTGCTTGCTACTTGTTTTCTTGTGCTCGATAGGAGATAGGAAAGTATCACTTAAGACTGCGTCGTAGCCCCATCGATGCGCCTCTTGTGGGTCGCCAAAGGCGACTACATGTAGAGAAGCTGGTTTCAAGCGTGCGACATTTGGACGGCGATAGATTCCTTGCGAATCTAGCTCTAGCATTACATCTATCTCATCCTCGCGTAATATGTGGGCTACGGTCCTATCATCGATTCCGTGTATTACATAATTATCTTTAGAAAGAGCGATGAATCGTTCGGTCAAGCTATCTTGCGAGTTAGAATCGATATAGAGGAAGAATTCGATGTTGCTCTTACTGAACATTTCAAATAGCAGAGCTACGCGCTCGACGAGGCCACCGATGAGTAGATCGGAAGAAACTATACCAACGCGCAGGTGTTTTTTATTTTTTGTCCCCCTTCCCTTACTAGGCGGTAGTGGTAGAAGTCCACGAACTATTTTATTCCCTGTAGAAATGAACTCGCGCGTTAGAATAGGGCGTGAGCAAGCAATCGTACGAGCAAAGGCGTTGCAATTAGCCCTGTGCTTGTTGTCATGTTCTGCAACCTTTGCAAACCATACTATGCTTTCGTCTGCTTGCCCCAATGCGGCAAAGACCTTGCCAACCAAAACCTGATCGTCTAACGACAGGTGCGCTGTATTTACGAAAATATCCAATAGACTTGCGGCAGCGAAAGGACGATTTGCTAGCAAGTAAGCACTGATTGCGGCACGCCGCCAAGCATGGCTTTGCTCGAAGACTAACAACCCATCTTCGGCGATAAGCGCTGCGGCCAAGTAGTTTCCACTCGTTTCTTGTTGTTGCACGCGCAACAGAAGCGAGTTTGTATCTGATGCAACCAACAAGTAATCGATGCTACGCATATCGTCGGTTAATAGATTTCCCCATCGTTTTTCTTTCGCGATTTCGCGTGTCGAGGAACTAATTTTAGCGCAAAACAGAACTTCTTGGTAAAAACCTAATGCGCTATTTGCGAGTGCTACCCCGTATAGGAACTCGCGCGACTGCGGCTCGATTCGCAAAGCCTCGTTCATTGCTTGCAATGCACGTCCTGCAAAACCTTCTTGCAAAAAGAAAACGCCTGTTAGGAACAACCAGACAGCTTCTGCTACTGGCTCATGCTCCTGTGCTTGCGCTATCTCAATAATAGCCTGTTTTTGTTGTCCGTTTGCTAATAGTTCGTAGAAACGACTAACACGCAGTGCGATGTCCATGCTTTGCTTTAAAAATATTGTGATATTGAAAGTAAACTATCGAGAGTAATAAAAGCAAGAAAAGAGCCAAACTAGCAGAACTTCTGCATAATTAACTAGCAGATGCTTACTAAACTATTTCTTGACATGAAGTAGAAAATAAATACAATAATATGCAGTCTACAACCTACCGCTCCCTCATACGAGCAGAAGCGTAGTATGCGGAACGGTAGTAACAACGATATGGACGATCTTCCTATGTTCGAGGTGACATTTCGAGGAGTGCGCGGGAGCCTACCTATATGCTCCCCAAACTTTATGGAGTTTGGAGGCAATACTTCTTGCGTTGAGGTTTGGTGTGGTGAGCATTTAATCATCCTTGACGCTGGTACTGGTATTCGCCGTGCGAGCGAGCGCCTGCTTGAGCGTAAGATAAATAACGCTTATATTTTGTTTTCGCATGTGCATTGGGATCATGTACAAGGGTTTCCTTTTTTCCCGGCGGCTTTTAACAAGGACGTGACTCTGCATATCAAGGCTGGTGGTTTGCAGAAATATGGAGGAATAGAGAAGGTGTTAGAAGCGGAGATGCAGGCACCGTATTTTCCTATTCCGATTTCTGCGTTGGTTTCAAAGAAGGAGTTCACGGATTTTAAACCTGGAGATAATTTTACGCTAAACTCTGACATAGCAGTTAGAACGATTGCGCTCAACCACCCGAACGGAGCGACTGCTTACCGAATAGATTACGCTAAGCGTTCGCTTTGCTATGTTACTGATACGGAACACAAGATAGGCGAGCCGGACAAGAAAATACTTTCATTAATCGAGGGTAGCGATTTAGTTATCTACGATTCGACCTACACGGATGAAGAGTATAAGACGCATGTTGGTTGGGGTCATTCTACTTGGCAGGAAGGTATTCGTTTATGCAGTCAAGCGGGAGTTAGAAAGCTGGCTTTGTTCCACCACGACACGTCGCATGAAGATGAAGCCATGCGAGCTATCGAAGCGGAGGCAAAAAAAGAATGGCAGGCTGCATTCGTCGCGCGCGAAGGTAAGACTATCAAGCTGGATTGACGCAATAATTGACTAATAGAGGTTGATGAAGAGATTATGGTAAGAAAGCAGCATGCAAGAGAGACGAATTTACATGTAAGTTCGAGATTTTTATCCGTTTGCGCACTAGTAGCGAGTTTAATGGCTGTCTTTAGCGGCGAGTTAATTTTAAGCGCACGAGCACAAACTATAGCCAGCTATGATTGGAAAGGCGCGCTTGCGAGCGCGCTAAAAATCGACAACGATGTGCTTGTGCATAGACAAAAGCTTAAGCATGCACAAAAGGCAAGGCATTCGTTGAATTCGTATGAAGCGGTTCCGCGTATGTCGCTTAGCGGCGAGGGCGGAGGTGCTTTTGGAAAGGTAGACAAGCAACAGCAAAAGTCTGCAGGCGAGATTACTCCCTACGCAGGTGTCGGCATAGAGTTAGAGCAAAAAATAGCTGATGGAGGAGAGCGCAAAGCTGGCTTGCGAGAGAAGCGAATTGCGGTGAGTATTGCGCGAGCCGCATTACAAAATGCTGAGCAAAAATTAATTACCCGAGCTTTAAAACGCTACATAAATCTTCGCTACTATGCGTTGCTATACAAGGCACGCGAACGCGAACACTTGATATTGCAACAAGGTTTGCGGTTAACGGACGATATAGATACTCTACCTGTTTGGGAGAGATGGAATGCCAGCCAGACTGCACAGCGAGGAGAAACTACTTTATTGACGAGTCGTGAAAAATTGGACGAGAGTCGCGGTAATTTTTTCTCTACATTCCAATTTTTACCCAATGTTGAAGAAATGACGAGGGTTGACCTCCCACTGGAGTTAATACCTAGAACATTTGAGGAGAGTCTACAAATTGCGCGCCGAGCGAACCCCGCCTACTTAGTAGAAACGCATAAAGCACAGAGTGTAGCGAACGAAATTTTAAAGGCGCGTTCGCAAGGCTTGCCGAAATTATCGATGGTAGCTGAGGGTAGGTATCGTTACAACCCATTGAATGAGAGATTTCATGACCGTTCGACGCAGGAGCTTTTTGCTTATGCGGGATTGCGAGTAGACTGGCAGCTGGCGGATACATTTAGACTTAGGGGATTGGTAAATACGGCGCGCGCGGAAGCGATGGTTGCGGAGAAGACTCGAGGTCTTTTTGAATCTGATCGGCGCGAGGTTATGGGAAATGCTTGGAATAGTTTAGTATCGCTTAGCGCACAGTATGCTTCGCAGCAAGATTTTGGTCGAGCGAACGCTCGTCTTGTCTCGGACATGCGTGAAGCCATGAACGCGAATGAAAATGGTGAAGAATCAGAAGTTGACGATAGCATCACTGCAATGAAAGCAATCGACCTCGAGGCGAGGTTTATCGAAACGCAGGTGCTATTGCTCGACACCGAGCGCGAGTTGATACTAGCGTATGTTGATCTTTTGAGCGAAATGGGTCTGCTAGATCGCTCGACGCTTAGTATCTAGTTATTATATATGCAAGCGATTTATCACCGATGCTAACGACAAACAAGGTGCCCCCGCGCCGAGTTGTACTTGCATATTCTGGAGGTCTCGACACATCGATTATTTTGCGTTGGCTACAAACGCACTATCGGGCTGAGGTTATCTGCTACACGGCGGATATTGGGCAGGGTGATGACACAGCGCAAGCAGAGAAGAAGGCGTATAGGCTTGGTGCGCACGAGGTGCATATAAGAGATTTACGAGATGAATTTGTAAGCGACTATGTTGCGCCTATGTTTCGTGCGAACGCGGTGTATGAGAGTGCCTACCTTCTAGGAACGGCGATCGCTCGCCCATTGATAGCCAAGCATCAAATAGCACTTGCGCGTAGTTGTGACGCTGATTCTGTTGCGCATGGCGCGACGGGTAAGGGAAACGACCAGGTGCGTTTTGAAATGGCGTATCGCGCGCTTGCCCCTGAGATTCAAGTTATAGCGCCTTGGCGAGAATGGGATTTTACAGGGCGCGAATCTCTTTTAGAGTGGGCGCAATCGCACCAGATTCCTATTCCGAAGGACAAGATGGGTGAGGCACCATTTTCGGTAGATTCGAATTTACTGCATATTTCTGCTGAGGGAAAAGTTTTGGAGGACCCCTCTCGCCCTGCGCCTGAGTTTGTATATTCGCGCACTTGCGCTGCGTGCGATGCGCCGGATAGGGCTAGAGAAATAGAGATAGAATTTGCGAATGGTGACCCTTGCGCGATCGATAAGAAGAGCATGTCGGCTAGGCAATGCCTTGAGTTACTCAACGAAGCTGGCGGTGAGAATGCGATTGGCAGGCTCGACTTGGTAGAGAATCGCCAAATAGGAATGAAATCGCGCGGAGTGTATGAAACCCCTGGCGGCACGATATGGCTATTTGCCCGCCGAGCGCTCGAATCGCTAACCCTAGACCGTGAGTTAGTACGCCTACGCGACTCGTTAATGCCGCAATATGCTGCGATGATATACAATGGTTTGTGGTTTTCAGCGGAGCGTGAAGCCTTACAGACGTTGTTTGACCATAACCAATGCTATGTTAATGGGCTTGTGCGTGTGCAGCTTTATAAAGGCTCGATTTCTCTGCTAGGACGCGAAAGCCCGCACAGTTTATATTCTTCGGAGTATGCGACTTTTGAGGCGGACGAGGTTTTTGATCAAAGGGATGCCGAGGGCTTTATAAAAATAAACGCGTTGCGCTTGAAGCTAGCGGCTGCGCGACAAAAGGTTCAGCCTGCATCTGCGCTAGCTTCTGTTTCTTCTTCCGACGAGGTAGTTGATGTTTGAGGCAGGGTTATATTAGAACGCTTGTCTTCGGGCGATGGCTCGAGCCAAACGCTAGGTGGAATTGGCTCTATGGCACTTAGCGCAGGAGCCCCCTCGCATGCGCTAAGCAATATAAGCGATGAAAACGCGAAAAGGAGCCTCATGGTTTAACGATAGCATATTGTTTAGACTGCTGTGTAGTTTCACGATGGTTTGATGTAGGTTTATTTTTACCTAGCTGCTTATTTTAGCTAGCATGTGCAATTTGTTTTTCGTGATATATTTCTACGATTTTTTGGATAGTTTTATGAAGCCTAGCGATTTCTTACCTTTCAGGTTCGAGTTAATTCTACTGCATCATAATGGCAAAACATGTAGCAAGGCATGACAAATTGGCTTGACCTAATAACGGATGTCGAAGGTATCAGCGTTGGGCATGCCGATGACAGCGAGTATGAAACGGGAGTTACCGCGCTATGCGGTTCGTCGCCTATGGTTGCTGCGGTTCATTGTTGCGGAGGCGCGCCAGCGACGCGCGAAACCGACCTGCTAGGCGCAGAGGGACTTGTTGATAGTATTGACGCGCTTATGCTATGTGGAGGCTCTGCCTTCGGTTTAGCTGCTTGCGATGGAGCAATGTCTGCGCTCGTTGAGCAAGACAAGGGATTTAAGACTTCTGCTGGTCGTGTGCCGATCGTGCCAGCGGCGTCTATTTTTGATTTTTACGATAAGAAGACTTTTCCACACGCGGACTACCAGCGACTTGGTAAGATTGCGATCGAGCGCTCGGCGAAAGTATTTCCGCTTGGTAGCTTTGGAGCAGGACGCGGAGCGCGTGCAGGTCCTTTAAAGGGAGGCATTGGCAGTGCTTCTACGAGAGTTAAGCATTTTGTTGTTGGAGCGCTGGCGGTTGTCAATTCTTTCGGCTCTGCGGCATTTGATAACCTTAGCGCGTTGAGGGCGTGGGAGTTTGAAAAGGATGGCGAGTTTGGTAACTTGTGCCCGAGCAAGCATCCGTTGCGAGAGGAAATAGATAGCCCTAGCAATAACCCCTTACTAGCGCTGAAAGGAAAGAAGCGTGAGCACACGACTCTTTGTGTAATTGCCTTTAGCTGCATCTTGCCGAAGTCTTCGCTTATGCGTATTGCCCGCGTTGCGCAAAGTGCTCTTGCTATTGCGCTCTACCCGTCATTGACATTGTTTGACGGCGATATAGTATTTGCGCTATCGAGCGCAAAAGAAAAGTTATCTCTTTCTGCGGAAGAGCTTGCTTTGTGCGAGCGGATTGCTTGCGAGACACTAGCGCGAGCGATAGCAAAGGGTGTATGGTGTGCGGATAGTACCAAGGATATACAATGCTTCCGCGATGCGCGAGCCGCGCTTGCATGACTTTGCTAATTTTATGATTGATTTTCACCGAACTTCCTTACGACTTCTGCTGTTTGTATTTTGTATAGCGGCGAGTTACCCCGCGCTCACAGCTGGTGCGAAAGGTTTAGATACGCGGCATGATTTGCGTGTTGGCGTTGCGCTCGAACCGCCACACCTAGACCCTACGGCTGGGGCTGCTGCTGCGATCGATGAGATTGTCTATGCCAACTTATTTGAAGGATTGACGAGAATTGACGCGAAGGGAAAGGTACAGCCTGCGCTTGCGGAGAGATGGACTCGCACAAAGGATGGAAAACAATTTGTATTTTATTTACGCAAGAACGCGCGTTTTCACGATGGAAATAGCCTAGAAGCGAAGACTGTCGCCTTTTCACTTACACGCGCTACTACGCCTAACAGCCGTAATGCGCAAAAGCATCTATTTAGCAACATTTTATCGGTTGAAGCGCTTACGCGCCATCGAGTGCGCGTAACGCTACGAACTGGCGATCTGAGTTTTCCTAGCAAGATGGCTTGGGGAGATGCGGTTATAGTCCACCCTGCCTCGGCGCCAGACAATCGCACGAATCCTATAGGTACTGGTCCTTTCCGCTTTAAGTCGTGGCGGCGCGGAGCAAGCCTGCAGCTAGAAAAGAATCCCTCGTATTGGGGAAAATCCCCGTTCCTCGAAAACATTTTATTCCGCTTTTTATCGGAACCCCTATCTGCACAAGCGGCGTTGCTGGCGCAGGAGATAGATGTTTTTCCGAATTTTCCAGCGCCTGAATTGCTTTCTACGCTTGCAAACGATAAACGCTTTGCAGTTGAGAGTGGGACGACAGAAGGAGAAACTCTGCTAGCGTTGAACTTGCGTCAGCCGTTTTTTCAAGACCTTCGAGTGCGCCAAGCGATAGCGCATGGCATTGACAGAGATTCGATAGTCGCTGGAGCGATGTTCGACACGGCGCGACTTATCGGTAGCCACTACCCGCCGCATGCTACGGATTATGTTGATTTGTCGCGAGGTTACGCATACGACCCTGCGCGCGCGCGCGCGCTTTTGCGCGAGGCTGGTTGGGGGGCAAAGGAAATACCCAAGTTGACGCTAAAACTACCGCCGCCGTCGTATGCCCGCCGTAGCGGCGAGATTATAGCAGACCAGCTTTCGAAGATTGGATTGCACCTCGAAGTGCAACCCGTTGAGTGGGCGCAATGGCTATCGGAGGTTTTTCGTGGAAGGCAATTTGATCTATCGATAGTTTCGCACACAGAGCCGAACGATATGGAGATTTACGCGCGTACAGACTACTACTTCGGCTACGATAGCGATGATTTTCGTAGCCTGCTTGATGAACTTTCACGCGCGAGTTCGCCTAAAAAAATTCGCAAGTTACGGCAAAGAGCGCAACGCTACCTACACGAAGACCTACCGGCTATTTTCCTATTCCAGCTGCCAAAGAACATGGTTCGTGTACGCAATTTAGAAGGTTTATGGCAAAATAGTCCTATCCAAGCTAACGACTTTACGCAAGTTCGATTCACACCCTAGATTCATATATTAGATAGCCTCGTCCGCCGAGTAGATGTCTAAATCTTCCTACACACCCTACCGCTCGGTATCCTACCGCTCGATACCCTGCCGTTCGTTACCCTACCGTTCGGTATTGCTATGCTTTGTGCCGACGGTTATTTTCCTATTGCTTTTCTCACTCCTTCTGTTTTCTCTTTTCATTTGGCTACCTGGAGATTTAGCGACGATGACCTTCGGCACCGAAGGCGATGAACTAGCGATAGCAAACTTCCGCGCGGCACTTGATCTGGACAAACCGTTCCTACAGCGATACGGAGCTTGGTTATATGCCTTCTTGCAAGGAGATTGGGGAGAAAGCGAGTTATACGGGTTACCCGTCAGAACTCTAATCGAGCAACGTTTACCGCTATCGCTAACGCTATCACTATCGAGTTTTCTACTTGCGAGCGTCTGCGGCACTGGA
>JABAAW010000022.1 GCA_014238535.1 Alphaproteobacteria bacterium | reverse complement strand
GCACATGGCTCGATAGAATAGTGGCGCGTCAAGACCCGCAACACGATGCGCGTCTTGCAAAACAATCTTATGCGCTTCGTGAACGCTTAGCATTGCTGTTGGGTTTCGAGCAGACTAGCATGCAGGGTAATGGCGTTGATGCGGAAGCCGATAGTGATTCTTATACTGCTTCATGGCTTGATGTGCTCGAAGGGCGCATAGCGGAGCAGGCGGTAGCGATCACCGCTTCACGCGCGGAGAGCCTTGCGCGCCTAAACGACTTGCTACAAAACGACAGCCTATTTTCGGAACTTACCCGCATACGCCTTACGCCAGCGAGTAGGATTGACGATGATCTGCAATCGCGGGACGCCTTGCAAGCCGAACAGCAGTTACTCGAGCGCCTGCGCTCTACGCGCGTCAAGGATAGGCAAGACCGCCGTACGAACGAGGGAGCGCATCGTGCACGCTTGTTGATCGAAGATATAGCTATTGATAAACAAGGCGTGCGAGCTGAGATATGCTCGTGCGGTGAGCAGAAGCTAATGCTGGTTGCTCTACTGGTAGCTGAGGCGCTGATGCTCATGGGTACGGCGGACAGGTCGTCGCCGCCGATTTTGCTACTCGATGACTTCCCCGCGCATCTGGATAGCGAGACGCAAGATAAGGTTTTGCGAGTCCTCAGTAAGCTTGGCACGCAATGCTTCTATACGAGCACCGAGCCCTTTACCGATAGGGGCGATGACACGGTTGGCGGTTTGCATCTAGGTTCTTCCTCTTGCGGAGTATTTCTGCTAGAATCGAGCACAGAACGGAATGGGGTTAATAATTGTCGAAGGATAACGGGTTAAACGCCCTACACGATATGTCTTCCTCTAGAACCCATCGGCGTTGAGTTATGTCAGAGCATCTATTTTCAGAAACTACAGCCAAACCTGCCCCTAGTGACGATGATGTGCTTACGAACAGCTACGGAGCGGAATCGATCAAGGTTCTGAAGGGTTTAGAGGCAGTTCGCAAACGCCCGGGCATGTATATCGGCGATACCGATGACGGCACGGGCTTGCACCACATGGTCTATGAGGTGGTGGATAATGCTGTTGATGAGGCGCTCGCGGGTTTCTGCCGTAATATTTGCGTGAGCTTACGCGGTGATGGTTCGCTTGAGGTTGAGGACGATGGTCGAGGTATCCCGAATGAATTGCACGAGGGAGAAGGCATTTCGGCTGCGGAAGTTATAATGACTCAGCTACACGCGGGCGGGAAATTTGACCAAGACTCCTATAAGGTTTCGGGTGGCTTGCATGGGGTGGGAGTATCGGTAGTAAACGCGCTATCGTCGAAGTTATCGCTTACGATATGGCGTAATGGACGCATATATCAAATGGATTTTGCCGATGGTAAAAGCCTTCACGCACTAAAGGATTGCGGAGCTGGCATTGCCGATAAGAAATTTAAGGATAGCCCGAGCGGAACGAGGATAGTTTTTCACCCCTCGCGCGAAGTTTTCAGCAAGGTAGAATTTGATTACGCCTCGCTATGCCGCAGGCTACGCGAGATAGCATATCTTACCTCTTGCCTGCGCATAGAATGCCACGACCTACGCACGACGGACACGCGCACGGAGGTTTTTGAGGTTTCGGAAACGGTTAGTACGAAGAGCAAAGGCAAGAGCAAAACTAAGGGCGTAGAGACAAAGGTGAGTGGCTTGGCCGCGTATGTTGCTTGGCTTGACCGCACGCGCACGGCGCTTGCAAGCCCGATAACGATAGCAGGCGAGGTGGAGGACGATGATCTTGGCAAGATAGCGCTTGAATGCTCGCTGCAGTGGAACGACAGCTACCACGAGACCATGCTGTGCTTTACGAACACGATTCCGCAGCGTGATGGCGGTACGCATCTTATGGGCTTCCGAGCGGCATTGACTAGACAGGTGCAATCTTTCTTATCTGCGCTTCCGGGTAATAGGAAAGAATCGTTGAGTGCGAACGGGGATGATGCGCGCGAGGGAATGACGGCGGTTTTGTCGTTGCGTATGTCTGATCCGAAGTTTTCGAGCCAAACGAAAGACAAGCTTGTCTCCTCGCAGGCACGCGCGGCGGTTGAGAGCATAGTCGGTAGCAACTTGGAACGCTGGTTTGAAGAACACCCGCGCGAGCGCAAGATTATCCTGAACAAGATTCTGGATGCGACACGAGCGCGCGAAGCGGCGCGTAGGGCGCGTGAGATGACCAGACGCAAGAATGCGCTGGAGGTATCGAACTTGCCTGGCAAGCTTGCCGATTGTCAGGAGAAGGACCCGCGCAAGTGCGAGATTTTTCTGGTCGAGGGAGATTCGGCAGGTGGCAGTGCGAAGCAAGCGCGCGATAGAAGTTTTCAGGCGATACTCCCCTTACGCGGCAAGATATTGAATGTCGAGCGCGTGCGTAAAGATAAAATTCTCTCGTCGGCTGAGATCGGCACGATGATAACTGCGCTCGGCATAGGCATCGACAACGAGGATAGGAAGAAGAATGGGCTTGCGGATAAAGAGAATGGCGATGTAGAGGAGACGACGACCCTTGAGAAGAAGGATGTAGCGTCTGACAAGCTTCGCTACCATACGATCATTATCATGACGGATGCGGATGTCGATGGCAGCCATATCCGCACGCTACTGTTGACTTTTTTCTTTCGTCACATGCGCGCTCTGATAGAAGATGGCTGCCTATATATAGCGCAGCCGCCTTTGTATCGAGTTGGCAAGAAGGGAGAGAGGCACGGGCCGCAAAATAAGGATAGGGGACGGTATGTTAAAGACGAGCGCGAACTTGAAAGACTTCTACTAGATGAAGGCGTGCATAAGGCTTGCCTTATTGCAGGCGATACGGAACACAAAGGTGCTTCGTTGCGCAAGATTTCCGATCTTGCGCTTGATTGGCGCAAGCGGTTACTTGCCTTGTCGCAAGATTCTGATTCTGCATATTTTTTCGAGCAAGCAGGGCTATGCGGTGCGCTTGATGCGGAACTGCTTGGAGATTCGAAGGCATCGGAAGACGTTGCGGAGAGGCTTTTGCGGAGACTCCATAAGGCTGATGCTCAACATCGCTGGTTCAGGGAGGCGAACAGCACGACCTATATCAAAAAGACGAACGATATCGAGCGCCCCTTCCGACTGGAATCTAGTTTGCTACAAAGTTCACCTGCGCGCGCGTTGCACAAGATGCATGGGGTTTTTGTTGATTCTTTTGGCGAAGGTCCTGTGACTTTTATGAGCGATCAACGAGATGCGGGCACGAGTAAGGTTATATGGCTACCATCCGAGCTTGCGCTTGCTGTTTTGGATGCAGGTCGGCATGGCATGGTGTTGCAACGCTACAAGGGTTTGGGCGAGATGAATCCGGACCAGTTATGGGATACGACTTTGAACCCCGATACGCGCACTCTAGTTCAAGTTAAGGTTGAGGACTCTCTGAAGGCAGATAGTATGTTTGAAACGCTTATGGGAGAGCGAGTTGAACCGCGGCGTAAGTTTATCGAAGATAACGCCTTGCGCGTTGGCTCGCTAGACGTATGAATATCGCGTGGCTTACGGGGGCGGACAAAGGCGTCGGCTACTACTTGGCGATGGAGCTTGCTGTGCAAGGCTGGAGCGTTATCGCGACGGGTAGTGATCGCAAGGATTTGGAACACCTAGCTTTACGCGCACGAGGTTTGGAGGGTCGCATTATGCCGTCGGTAGTTGACCTTTCGAAGCCTGCGCTAGCGATGGAGTGCGTTCAGGCGATCGAGCAACAAGTTGGACCGATCACGCATGCTTTGTTTTGTCACACGCCGCCGCCTGAGGCGGATGCGGAGGTTTTTGCTAGCGCACAAGTGCAAGCGTCGATGAGTTTGGTTGTAAGCGATACTGCGCGAGCGATGGAGGCGGTTATCCCATATTTTGTTGAGAGGGAGGTAGGTGTTATCGCGGTTTTGAATTCCTACTTGGGCTATCGCGGTCTGCCGGGCTTTGCCTGCCATGGCGCAGCTTTTTCGGCATTGGAGACATTTTGCGAGTCGATGCGCTTTTCGTTGGAGGAGAAGGGAATACGGCTACTGCTGTACACTCCGGGGCTATTTGAGGAGGAAAGGGTTGAGGATATAGACTCGCTTGCATCGCTCGCCACGACGCCGCAAGTATGCGCCGAGCACTTTTCGGAACGACTAGCGGATTGGAGTTTTGAGCGTCTAGTGCCGAATAGCTTGAGCTGGGGCTTTCGTATTTTACGCATTCTCCCGCACGGTATTTTCCGCCGCTTTATACGCAAGAACCTACCCGATAGCGACATGCGTTTTGCGAAGGTCGAAGAGCATGAGGCTATGCTAGAGAACATTAAGGATTTAGCGCAAAAAGCAAAGGCTGCTGAGGAAGGCGGAGGCGCATAGCAAACTACAGCTTTACAAGTCGTGCTGCGGAATGCTTTGCGCTTCGTGTGGTTCGCCTACATCGGTTAGCCGAGCTCGCAAGGGCTGGTGCGATGGCGTGTAGTTGGCTGATTTTTTGTCTTCATTATTTTCGGCTTCATTATTATCGGTTGTAGCCCCACTTGGAACTTGCGCTCCCGCCTCGCTATTAAAGAGACAAAGTTCTGAGCCACCGGAGAAGGTGAACCTTATGCTGTCGTGGTGTAGGAACTCGCAGGCTAGCAGTTCTACGATCTTTGCTGATGATGATTTTGTTTTCTCTTGCTGTGCGTTTTTCTGTTGAGATTTTTTTTGCAAATTTTGCAACCCACGATACTGAGCGCGCACTACCCCATCGATTACCAAACAGCTAGCGACTCGAAACAGCTTATTTTCATTTTGCCTTACGACCTCCCAGCAGAAGCGGCTTAGCGGTATTGTGAATCGCTTGGCTTTTTTTTGCCAACTGGCGTTTTCTAGCGCGAGAATAGAATCCTGTAGCAACCCTGATAATATGCGAAAGTCTTCGGCACTAAATGCGAGTAACTTCAACGGCTTTGGCGTAGCGTTTTTTTCTGAGTCTGCTGGTGTAATCATGATGCGAGCGATACTATTTTTTTCTGCGCTACCTCGGCGGCGTCCGCTTGGCTATGATTTTTATGCGAGATAGATGCTATGTTTTTTTTGCAACGCTTTATGCGTGCGCCGCAAGCGGCTAGTTTTGCCTCGATTTTCTCGTATCCCCTATCGAGATGCTGTAGTTCGGTTATGGTAGTCGTTCCGCGCGCGGCTAGTGCTGCTATGATTAAAGAGAATGAAGCGCGCAGGTCGGAGGCGATGACGGGGGCGGCGTGCAATTTTGCGCGCGGTGTAAGTTGAGCGGCTTGTCCGTGCAGAGTTATTTCGGCCCCCATGCGTTTTAGCTCTGGAATGTGCATGAACCTATTTTCGAAGACATTTTCGGCGATCGTGATTTGCTTACCGTTATTGCGAGCGAAGCACATTGCGGCGGTGAATTGTGCCTGCAGGTCGGTTGGGAAGCCTGGATGTGGAGCGGTTGAAATTGAGACTGCCCGCAATTCACCGCTACGAGTTATGCGTAGGTTATTTTGCGAGCTACTATGTTGATTTTTTTCAGGTTTTTGTGCGAGCTCACAGCGTTCTTCGCTACACTCGATGCCGCATAGTTTGAGTTGATCGAGGAAGAGTTGCAAGTCCTCGTATGGCGGGGCGTTGCGTAATAGCAGACTACCGCCTGTTGCGGCGACGGCGAGCGCGTAGCTACCCGCCTCGATTCTATCTGGTAACAATCGATGCTTTGCGCTGTGTAGACAGATATTTTTTTTACCCTCGACTACGATCTCAGCGCTTCCCTCTCCCCCGATGTTAGCGCCCATCGCGCGTAGGCAACGGCATAGGTCTACGACCTCTGGCTCCCGCGCGACCCCACGCAATCGCGAGCTGCCTTTTGCGCCGAGAGCAGCCATGATGAGGTTTTCGCTAGCACCTACAGATGGAAAAGGTAGGTCTATGTTTGCGGGACGCAGAGTTCCCTTTGCCTCGATACGCGCGCCTTTATATGCGATACTAGCACCGAGTTTTTCCAAGCCCCAGATGTGCAAGTCCAAAGGTCGAGTTCCGATAGGGCATCCGCCTGGCAAGCATGCTTGTGCCCATCCGAACCGCGCGAGCATTGGTCCTAGGCATAGAACACCTGTCCTAATGTTTCTCGCGGCACTTTCGGCGCCCGGTGGTAGCTCACGCGGCTGCTCGCCCATGCGTATTTCCAAGCATGCGTCGAGGGTTTTTTCATCGATGTGCGCGCCGAGCTCGCGCAGAGCGGACACCATAGCGTCGGTGTCGCGTAGCTGTGGCACGTTTTCGAGGCGCAGTGTATGCGGAGTTAGCAGAGCTGCTGCGAGTATAGGCAAGACGGCGTTTTTCGCGCCAGCGATGGATACGCTTCCCTGTAGTTCGAATCCGCCTTCGATTTCGAGGTATTTTTCGTGATAATTTTTCTCCATCACATTTTATTCAGCCATTCGTTTCGATGGACATATACATTTATGATCAATCCGATGGAAAGCATCACGGTCATCATAGCCGAGCCGCCGTATGACACTAGAGGTAGAGGAACACCGACGACTGGTAGCAAGTTCATGACCATGCCTAGGTTTGTGAAGATATAGAAGAACAGGGTTGCGCCTAGTCCGACGCACAAGATTCGTCCGAAGCTATGTTTTGTAGCAAGGGCTATTCCCATGCATAATGATAGCATAACTATGTATAGACAAATCAACAAGCTGCCGCCGAAGAATCCGACTTCTTCTGCGAACATTGCGAAAATGAAATCGGTATGTTTTTCGGGCAAGAAGTTCAGATGCCCTTGTGTTCCTTGAAAAAGTCCTTTTCCAAAGAGTCCGCCTGAACCGAGAGCGATTTTAGATTGCACGATATGGTAGCTACTTCCCAAAGGGTCTACGTTTGGATTGAGGAAGGTTATGACTCTGTCTTTCTGGTATGGCTTCATGAAGTTCCAGAGTATCGGCACGGTTGCGATGCTAGCGATGCCACCGAGCACGAAGAATATCCATCGTAGTCCAGATGCGAACAGCGCGGTTATGCCTGTCATCAGCAGTATCAAGCCTGTTCCTAGGTCGGGTTGTTTTAGCACCAACATAGTCGGCAGAGCGATGAAGGTTACTGCGACGATTGCGTATATTATTTGATAGCCATGCATCAAACTATTGTTGTTAGCGAAACGCGCGATGGCTAGCACTAGGGCTATTTTCATAAACTCTGATGGCTGTATTACGAGCGGTCCTAGATCGAGCCACCTTGTTCCGCCCTTTGCGCTTACGGCGTTAGGAGCGTATAGCGTAGCGAGTAGCATCAATAATGCTACTAGATATAGGAAGTATGAAGCCTTGAACCAGATTCTAATATCGATGGTAGCGACGACGACGATGAGCATTATTCCGACTAGCAGGCGCGTGCTATGTGCTGCAGCCCATGGCTGCCATTCGTTAGAAGCGGCGGAGTATAGCATCGCGATACCGATTGCGGCTATTGCGATGACGGTTGCCATTAGAGGGAAGTGCAGTTGCTGAACTTTATGCAGTATTTTCATTTGCGCGAGGTATATTTTTATAGTTTATGCTTGCAGGTCGTTACTTTTTGGTCTTTCGTAAGATGGTTTGATATTTTTTTGTGTAAAGTCGAGGAAGTCTCTAGCATAAGGAGCCGCTGCGCTAGAGCCGCTCCCGCCGTGCTCGATGATGACTGCGACTGCCCATTGCGGGTCTGCTACAGGAGCGAAGCCGGCGAAGAGAGCGTGGTCTCTTTTCAACCACGGCAGCCTGCTATTTTTCAAGATTCCTTGTTGTCGCTCTTTAGATGAGATTCTCCGCACTTGCGAAGTTCCTGTTTTTCCAGCCATCGCGCGCGCGGGTGCGTGTATTCGTGCTTTGTATGCGGTTCCGCTGGGATGATTTACGACCTCGTCGAGAGCGGCTCGTATGACGGAGAGCGAAGACTCTGATGCGCCTAGTTTTCGGAAGGGCGACTTTCCATCTGCAAAGAGTCTTTTTTTAGAATCTGGCAGGAAGACGGCTCGTGGCTCGACGGCGAAACCGCCATTAGCGACGCGTGCCATCTGTACGCTTAGTTGCAAAGGAGTAGCCAACACATATCCCTGCCCGATTGCACTCAGCAGAGTATCGCTAATAAGCCATGGTCTTCCTATTTTTCGTAGTTTCCAAGCCTTGCTAGGTATTAGTCCCGCGCGCTCGTCTGGCAAATCGAGGTTTAGCTCGCGTCCGTATCCTAGCAGTTGCGCGTATTTGTTTATCGTAGAGATTCCTAATGCTAGGGCTACTTTATAGAACCATACGTCGCAAGATTCGCGTAAGGCCTTTAGCATATCGACTGATCCGTGCCCGCCGCGGCGCCAGCAATGGAACCACCTATTGCCATGCTTGATTCGCCCATGGCAGGTGTGTTTAGTGTTTAGTGGGAATCCTTTTTCTAATGCTGCGAGCATGACGGCTGTTTTGAACACTGACCCTGGCGCGTATGCGCCGCTTATGACTTTATTAGTAAGTGGGTAGTGCGGATTTTTTTTAATCTGTTGCCACGATGCCTCGTCGATACCCTGTGCGAACAAGTTAGGATCGAAGGATGGAACGGATACGGCGGCGATGATCTCGCCTGTATGTATGTCCATTACGACTGCGGCGGCTCGTTTTTCGACGGAGAGTTTTTTTGCGATCATATTTTGCAATTTAGCATCGATGCTTAGCCATAGTTCTCGCCCGTGTTGAGGAGCTATTCTTGCGACTTCGGATACTCTTTGTCCTTTAGCATTTACCTCGTATCGAGTTTCGCCGCCGAAACCGCGCAGGCTTTCTTCGTATCCCTTTTCGACTCCACTTTTTCCGACCATAAATCCTGGCAGATAGTATAGGGGGTGCTTTTTTATTTCGCGTTCGGAAGGTCGAGCGACATATCCTACGATATGCGCCATGCTATCGCGTAGCGGGTATATTCTTTGCTCGCCTAGATTGATTTTCACCCCGCGCAGCGATGTTGTTTTAGCTTCGATTTTTGTCACCTCAGCCCAGCTAATATCGTGTTGAGCTTTGAATGGCACGAAGCGTTTTGTTGTTTGTGCTCGCTCGCGCATTTCGTCGATGGTTTTTTGTTTCAGAGGAGTTATTGCGGTTAGTCGCTTTATCATTGTGTCGAAATCGGTTACTTGATCGAGCATCACGTACAGATTGTATTTAGATAGGTTTCGCGCGAGTTCGCTGCCATTTCGATCAAAGATTCGCCCGCGAGTTGGGGCTAGCAGGTCTACCTGTGTACGATTTCGTTCTGATAGTTTTTGATAATGCGATGTTTCGACGATTTGCAACCAACCCAAACGGCCGAGCAGCGATGTTAGCAGGAATATCTGCGCGCCACCGATTAGTATAGCGCGTCGTGAGAATACTTCTTCGTGCGAAAATTTTTGGTATTGCATGCTATGTTGTACTTATACCGTAACGCTATTAGTTTTTCTTGCACCTTATCGGTGTCTTATTGCATTTTTATCTCCAACCCTCTTAGTAACAATGCCACGAAGGGATATAGCAAGCAAGCGCCTGCCCATCCTAGCAGTAGTTCGCCGATGATTATAGCGCCTTGCCCTAACGATATAGCCAAGGCAAATAGTATCAGAGGCACGAGTAGCGATGAGAATGCATAGTGAATAGTTTTAGCTATAATTGCGCTCTGTTGCACGATAGCGGAGCTGGAGATGGTGCTTGCGTAGAATGCAACCCATACGAGTGGATTGCTACCAAACGAGGTAGCAGCTATTGCATCTTGTAGCAAAGCGAGCAACAGTACTAGCCACAACGGCAGCATCATTGGTTGCGGCAGTAGCCAAAAATGCAAGCCTATGAGAGGTAGGAAGCTAGCGGTTATTGGTGCTGTCTGCGAGAGTATCAAAGCGAAGAGCATCAGTATTACGATAGTGCTCGCGGGCAAGGTCTGCTTGAACCACAGCAGTATCACGGTGTGCATTTCAAATTCCTTAGTTTTCTATTCTAGTTTCCATACTAGTTTTCTGGGCTTCCATCGTATGGCTGGTAGTTGACGATATCGACCTCGTCTATTTCAGCGGCGTTAGCATTTAGAGTTACGGTTATGATCTCGTTGTTAGCCGATGAGACTCTACCGATGGGAATTCCAGCGGGCAGCACTCCTGCATCGCCTGAGGTTACGACGAGAGTTTTTGTTTTAACATTGTATTTTCCTTGCGGGAAGAGCAGGAAAGGCTCGCTTGCGCCGCGCCCTGCTAGTATAGCGCGTTGCCTTGATTCTGGTATTTTGATAGCGATACGGCTTTGCGGGTCTCGAAGCAAACGTATGCGAGCGCCATTTTTTCCGACTGAAGACACGATGCCAACCAGCAAGCCATTTGCGATAGCGAAGCTACCGATTTCGACACCGTTTGCGCTACCTGCGTTTATGATTACATTATGCGCGAATGATCCGCGTGTGCGCGCAAGTACTCGAGCGATAACCCTTGTTGCGAAGATTTCTGGTGCTTCGGCTTGGTACTGCAAGATTTCGCGCAGGTGCCTATTTTCTTTCTCGAGCATTTCGGCATAGTTTTGTATAAACAGCAACGAGTTATATTCTTTCTGCAATTTTCGGTATTTTTCTTCGATTCCGCGTAAGTGTATCATTCTGCTGATGGATGTTCTGATAGACCTTATGGGTATTTCGACGACCTCGATTGCGCTTGCGAGTATACTTATGGCTCTTGTTTCTTTTGGTAGTAGCATCGATACGCGCGGAGCTAGCAATAATAGGAAAACGATGACTGCCAGCAGTACGAGCGAGAGGATGATTTTGAAACGCGGGGTGACACTGGTGACAGGAGTGATGAAGGAATAGTTGCGCATGGCTTTATATTTTTAGACCTTGTGCTTATAGATTGAGAATTTCATGCGTCGGTACTTAGCAATCCGCGCAAAGCTTTGAAATGCTCGACGCATATCCCTGTACCCAAGACTACGCAAGACTGAGGATTTTCTGCGACCGAGACTGGCACGCCGATCATGTCTCGAATTATTACGTCGAGGTTTCGTAGTAATCCTCCGCCGCCGGTTAGCACGATTCCTTTGTCGATGATATCTGCGGCGAGTTCTGGAGCTGTGTTTTCCAATGCTTCTTTGACGGCGTCGGCGATATGTCGTACTGGCTCTGACAGGGCGCTTATTATTTGTGAAGATGTGACGACTATTTCTTTAGGTATGCCTTTTAGCAGGTCTCTGCCGCGAATTTCCAATGTTTCTTCGCGTCCTCCCTCTGCGATTGTTGCACTTCCGATCACGCGTTTAATTCTCTCGGCGGTTGTTTCTCCGATTAGCAGATTATGCGTTTTCCGAATGAAGCCTATTATAGCTTCGTCCATTTTATCTCCACCGACGCGCACGGAGCGAGAGTATACTATTCCCCCTAGCGATAGCACGGCGATTTCGGTAGTTCCGCCGCCGACATCGACGACCATTGATGCGGTTGGCTCATTGATCGGTAACCCGACACCTAGTGCTGCGGCGACGGATTCTTCTACGAGATAGACTCTGCGTGCGCCTGCGGATGCGGCGGCTTCTTGTATTGCGCGTCTTTCGACTGCGGTTGCGCCGGAGGGAACGCATACGATAACGAGAGGAGCGGAGAATCCTTTACGATTATGTACTTTTCGTATGAAGTGTTTGATCATCTCTTCGGCGAGATGGAAGTCTGCGATGACACCTTCGCGCAAAGGTCGTATGGCTTGGATGGAGCTTGGAGTTCTTCCGAGCATCATTTTTGCTTCTTCCCCGACAGCCAACACGCGCTTTCCCTGTCGTGGGTCGCCTGTACGCACTGCAACGACGGAAGGTTCGTTGAGCACGATTCCTCGTCCTTTGACATATATCAGCGTTGTTGCGGTGCCGAGATCGATTCCGATTTCTGATGATAGGAAACCAAGCAGGTATGACAGCATATAGCGTTTTTTATAATTATGTTAGCTTGAGATATTGAAAATGCGAACCATTATGCTACGACCAGCCGCGCTTGCGAGCGACTTTATAGCCTATAGTTTTGAAGACTCACTCTAGCAGTTATTTTCCTCTGTTGGTTACCCTTTTGTGCGTTTATGTTTTTTTTGCGAGTGTTTTTGTTTATTTGTTAGCCTTCAGTTTATTGATAGCTTCTTGTATGAACTCTGCGAATTCTGATAGGAAGATTGTCCCGCTCATGGTGGGCTGTATTATGATGGACCTCCCGTCGTGAGCGTCTTCTTTGCGTCGGATGTATCCTAGCGTCTCTAGCCTATCTAGGGCTCTAGTGATGGCGGGCTTTGAGACATCTAGTTCATCTGCCAGTTCTCTTACTTTGCGTATTCGAGCGTCTGGCGAGTATACGATAAGCATCACTGCGAATTGCCGAGCACTCAGGTCTGGCGCGTCATGCCTTATCGACTCGCTGATAGCGAACTTCCACAAGTATAGTGCTTCCTGTGTTGAGATTTTCATATTTTTGCTTTTCAGATTATCGCTCGTTTTTCATTGCTGGCACCATTGCTCGACGAGAGCGGTCATTGCGCGAACTGCCTGTATTTCCCCGCCTTCTGGTCGTCCTGGTCGCGCTTTATCGTTCCATCCCATCATATCTAAGTGTATCCATGGAACTCCTTTCGCTACGAAGTTTTGTAGGAACAAAGCGGCGGTTATGGCGCCTGCGTATTGCCAAGTGCTTGCGCTTAGGATATCGGCGCATCGAGAATCTAGCACGTTTCGGTATTCTTGCACTAGGGGAATGTGCCACATGGGGTCTTGTTGCGCTTGTGCGTGCAGGGTAGCGAGGGCGGCGAGTTTGTCGTTATTTGTGAATAGATTTGGTATCATCGGTCCTGTTGCGACTCTTGCTGCGCCGGTTAGCGTTGCGAAGTCTATTACTAAGTCTGGCACTAAGTCTGGAATTAAATCTGGAGCTAGTTCTGGCAGTAGATTTTGTGTTTGCGCCTTCTGGTATGTATCGGGAGCGGAAGCCTCCCACAATGCGTCTGCGAGCAAGAGCCTGCCCTCAGCGTCTGTGTGCCCGATCTCGACGGAGTCGCCTTTGCGGCTATCGTATATGTCCATCGGTCGCATCGCGTCACGCGAGACTGCGTTTTCGACGATGGGTAGCAGTAGGCGCAGATTTATCGGCGAGCGTCTGGCTCGTAGTAGCTGAGCTAGGCATATTGCGCTTGCTGCCCCGCCCATGTCTTTTTTCATTAGCAGCATCGCGCTTGCGTTTTTCATGTTTAGCCCGCCACTATCGAAGCACACGCCTTTTCCAACTATGGTTAGCGACTTGGCTTTTTTACCATTCGGGGTATTGCTTCCAGTCGGAGTTTGCCAGCGAAGATCGAGTAGACGCGGGGGCTCGCGAGCAGACTTTCCGACGGCATAGATTAGGGGATAGTTTTGCGCTTGTAGTTCCTCGCCGCGTATGGCGTTGAGGTGTCCGTTGCTATCGTTTGCGATTTTTTGCACCAGCTGTTCGAATGCTGCAGGTGTCAGTATGTTTGCGGGCGTATTTATAAGAGAACGCCCTTCGCATATTATTTCTGCTTGTTCGGCGGCTTCGCACTCGGCATTATTGCTAGCATCTATCAGCAAGCGTAGAGGTTGTGTTTTTGTGCGTGTTTTTTGAAACTTTTCGAATACATAGCTTGCCAACCCCCAGGCTAGGATGGCGCGCGCGCGTTTAGCTTCGTCGAGTGGCTCGACTAGACGGAAAATCTTTTGCTCGGATTTTTGCTCGACTTTGTGCTTTACTATTTGTTTTACTTGTTGGATTGTCTGTTGCGAGGTAGTCGCTAGCAAACGCGAGGGCAGGCTTGCCCAAAGCCACAGATCATCGATAGAGCTTAGCAGACATAAGTATGCTTCCTTTGAGTATGCTTCCTTTGTGTCTGCTTTTTTTGAACATTCTTGTTCAACAGGCGCATCCAATATCTTTAGTGCTAGCAGAGAAGCAGATTGCGCGCGCTCCGCCCAAGCACTTTCAGTGGCAGCACTTTCAGTGGCAGCACTTTCAGTGGCAGTACTTTCAGTGGCAGTACTTTCAGTGGCAGTACTTGCATTAGCATCGTTTTCGTTTTCACCTAGGGCTGCAAGCCAAGAGTTATCTAGACTATTGCCCGCGGCGTCCCTGAGATTGCCGTGCCTTTGGCACATGGCAGGCAAGCCTTCACGCGAGCAAGCATAGATATCGACTATGCTGTTTGCGTCTGTTGTGCTAGTGTCGTTATCATCGAGAGCGTAGCAGGCTAGCATAGAGTTGAATAGACCCTTATGGCGTATAGATTAAAAATAAAGATTATTGTTTATAATTTATTTACAAGAAAGTATATCCTCCCATACTAGCATGCTCGATTGTAGTTTTCTACAGCGCTTGAGCGTAATCCACCCTATAGAACAAGGCTTATCACGATGACTTTGAATAAACTAGAACGCACCCTATCTATCATCAAACCTGATGCGACGCGGCGTAACCTTGTAGGTTCGGTTGTGCGTATGTTAGAGGAGGCTGACTTGAGCGTTATCGCTCAGAAACGCTTACACTTGAGCGAAGGACAAGCGCGAGATTTTTACGCGGTGCATGCCGAGCGCCCTTTTTACGCTTCGCTGGTAGATTTTATGACTTCTGGTGCGGTTGTAGTGCAGGTTTTAGAGGGTGAAGATGCGATAGCGCGTAACCGCGAGGTTATGGGTGCGACGAACCCAAGCGAGGCGAAGGCGGATACGATTCGCGCAAGGCATGGCATATCGCTAGAGCAGAACTCAGTGCATGGCTCAGACTCTGCGAGCACGGCTGCGAGCGAGATAGCTTTTTTCTTTTCCGAAGTTGAGATTTTTCCGAACCCAATTCAGTAGCACCAATTCGATAGCTATGTTTTAAGCAATAGGTAAGTTTAGATAAACTTGCCTTAAGGATATTTTAGTAGATGCCTAGCGCAGGCACCTCGTCGCCCTGAGAGCCGCCACTCTCGCCGTCGCTATTTTCCTCGCTCCCCCGCGCCGAGTTATCCCTACTTACAGCCCCCCCTGTTATCAACAGGCTTTCTTTGCTTGTTTTAGGAGCGTTGCCGATCTTGAAGACCTCGTTGAATATTTTCGCGCCCTCCCCGCCGCGCGCTTGATGTTTAGCCTCGCCTTGCACGCGCCCGCCTGTGTTTCGATCGATTGCGACGATTTCGATTCCGCGCGGTGGTAAGAAGTATCCAGAATTAACTCCTCTTAGAGCCTCTCGCATGAATTTAGCGAATATGGGAGCAGCTGCGCTAGAACCAGTTTCCTGTGTTCCTGATGGCAGGCGTCCCAAGCTTTTCGGCTGATCGAATCCGATATATACGCCTGCGGCAATTTTAGGAGAGAATCCCACAAACCATGCGTCTTGGTTATTGTTGGTTGTGCCAGTTTTACCGGCGATATCGCCTACTACTTCGGAGCGCACGCGCTGCCCTGTTCCGCGATCGATGACTCCCTGCAACATCGATACGATCTGGTATGCGCTCACGGAGTCTGTGACTCTTTCGCCGAGCTGCGGTATTAGTGGCAGAGGCGCATCTGCTGCGAGTTCGCTGTCGGAGACATTGCAAGCATTGCAGGATTGTTTATAGCGTCGATATATTGTTTCACCGCTGTCTTTTTGCACGCGCTCGATGAGTGATGGGGTTATTTTATAGCCGCCGTTTGCGAACATGGAGTAACCTGCGACCATTTTGGTAAGGGTAGTCTCGCCGGAGCCCAAGGCGAGAGCTAGTTGTTGTGGCATATTTTCGATGATTCCGAAGCGCCTTGTTGTGTCGGCTACTTTATCCATGCCGATAGCTTGTGCTAGACGCACTGTCATGAGGTTTCGCGAGTGTTCTATTCCTAGGCGCATTGGCGATGGTCCGTAGAACTTCTGCGAGAAGTTGCTTGGCTTCCACTTTGGCTCGCCGCTATCGCTATGCAATACGAACGGAGCGTCGAGGATTCGTGTTGCGGGAGTGAAGTTATTTTCGAGAGCAGCGAGGTATACGAATGGTTTGAATGCTGAGCCTGGCTGTCGCATTGCTTGCGTTCCGCGATTGAACTCTGAATCGTTGAAGTTCCACCCACCAACCATGGCAAGCACGGCTCCGCTGAACGGGTCCATTGCGACGAGAGCGCCATTAACTTCTGGTACTTGCTCCAAGGTATATTCCTCACCCTTTTTGCGTGCGACGAGCAACACATCCCCGACCTCGAGCAAGTCTGTGGTTTTTTTGATTCGCTCCCCAAGTTTTTCTTGCGCGTTTTGTTGGTTTTCGATTTCGTATCGCCCTGCGCGCAAGACGAGTTCTTCGTTATTCTGTTTTTTTGCGATTTGCTGTAGCGAAGGTTTTATTTGCGCTCGAGCCCACTTCATTTCATCTAAGCTGATTTTTCCGTTTGTCCCGTCCTGCGTCACGATTGCTGCGTATTTAGCGTCTATTTTTTTGACTCGAGCGAGCCGCCAATGCTTTGGCGAGCCTTTTGGCTTTGAGAGTTCTTTAAACTCTTTGCGCTCGTTATTTTCTTGTGCGTATTTACCCTTCATTTCGACAACGGCGTTGGAGTTTTGGTTTCGCTTGATGCTTCCGATATGCCCTCGATAACCGTGCCTTCTGTCGTATTGGCGAATACCATTTTGCAAAGCTTGTTCTGCGAAGATTTGCAATCTAGGCTCGAGCGTGCTGTAGACGGTCATTCCACCGTGGTATAGTTCTTTTTCGCCAAAGGCACCTAGCAGTTCTCTACGCACTTCTTCTGCGAAGAATGAGCCTTTTGCTTTTATTCGCTGTTCTGCGTCTAGTATCACGAGTTTTTTTGCGATGGCATCGTCGTATTGCTGTTGTTGTATGAAGTTATTTGCGAGCATGCGCGAAAGGACCCAATTGCGCCTTCCTATTGCGGCTTCGTAGTTTTTCTGCGGATTGTATCGATTGGGAGCTTTAGGCAGAGCGGCGATGTATGCTACCTGCTCTAGTTTTAGTTCTCGCACGTCGAGTCCGAAGTATCTTCGTGCTGCGGATGCGACGCCGTATGATTGTCGCCCGAGGTATATTTCGTTCAGATAAAGTTCTAGAATTCGGTTTTTATCTAGGGATTTTTCAATTCGAATAGCTAGAATCGCCTCGCGTATTTTTCGTGTGATTGTTTTTTCTTGCGAAAGCAGGAAGTTTTTAGCGACCTGTTGCGTTATGGTTGATGCCCCGACCAATCGATTAGAGCCACTAATTATATTTGCCATGTTAGTTCCGATTGCGCGCATGATTCCTTTTATATCTAGCCCGAAATGCGCGTAGAAGTTTTTATCTTCTGCAGCGATGAACGCTTCTATTATGGATTGAGGAAGTTCGTCTATCGGCACGAAGACTCTCTTCTCGACAGCGAACTCGGATATGAGTTTTCCGTCATTAGCATATACGCGCGTTGTTTTAGATGGATCGTAATCGATCAGCTGTCGATAATCGGGCAGCCCGAGCGAGAAGAACAATAGCGTTGAGGCGATTGCGAAGATTGAAGCGCATATAGCGAATAGCGAAGCGAGCAACCACTTTTGGAATTTAGAGGTGCTAGCGTAGTAGAAGAAGAACCTGCGTAACGGCGACGAGTATGATGGATCGTACATATATCTTTTGGTTTACTATTTCAGCTGCGATTTCTGATAACACGTATTGCGCGAGATTATCACCTATCTTTAAAATAAGCGTCTAGCGATTTTAACACAAGCCTAGAAACTTTTTTCCGAAAGTCTGTTCGTTTGATGTTTTGCACATCTTTTTTGTTAGACATGTAGCCTACCTCTAGTAGCAACGAGGGCACATTTGGCGACTTCAGCACGACGAAACCTGCGTGGCGATGGGTTTTTCTCAATGTTGGTATATTTTTTTTCATGCTCGCGACGAAGCTTTCTGCGACTCGCCACGACTTTCGATTGGTGCTTTTACGAGCTAAGTCTATGAGTATCGTTGACACATCGGGAGTGAACTCGGACAAGTCTTGCCCGACGATGACATCTGCGTTGTTTTCACGAGAGGCCAGTTCAGCCGACTCGCGGTCTGAGGCGACTTCTGATAGGGTGTATACGCTAGCGCCGCGCACGGCTTTGTTTTTCAGATAGTCTGCGTGCACGGATATTAGCAAGTCTGCTTTAGAGCGCTGGGCTATTTCGTATCGTTGTCGCAGGGGAATGAAGTAATCGCCATCGCGCGTTAGGAAGACTTTGTATCTTCCCGAAGCGGTTAGAGTTCTTGCGATTTCCCGAGCGAACTTTAGTACGATATTTTTTTCTTTTAGCCCGTTTGCGCGTGCGCCGGTATCGATTCCGCCGTGTCCAGCGTCTATTACGATTCTATATTTAGTGCTACTAGTTTGCCTCGAACTCGCTTGGGTGCGAGCTTGGGTACTAGATTGTGTATTAGTTATGGATTTGCTTTCTTGTTTATTTTTAGATTTAGCCGCGAGCCTAGCACTATCGCGTGCTTTCGCACTTGCTTTCGTATCTTTTGCCAGCCCCCATAGTTCAGGCTTTAGAGATTGCTTATTAGCATCCATGTATTTTTGCCATCCCTTGGATGCGAACTTTAGAGCAGGAGGTCGCAAGCGCGCATCGAGAACGCGCGTGCTATCGACGAATACCCTGAATCCACGACTTGCGTTTGCTGCGAGCGTTCCGTGTTTTTCGATAGCGATTGGCTGTTTGAACTGAAAGACGAATCGCAACACTTCGGGTCGAAATAATCCGTAGCGATATACCGCGAGCAAGCCGTTTGCTTTTCCGACGAACGATGCTGGCGGTAGCAATTGAGAGGTATCTGCTCGAGGAAAATCTATGATTAGGCGTTCAGGTTTTTTTAGCGTGAAGATACGCAATGGCGCTGCGCGATCAAGTTCGATTACGACACGAGCCGATTGCTTTCCAGCCTTGTTGCTTTCGCTGATGCGCAAGTCCTGTATTCGCAAGTTTTTTTCTGCGGCTCGGCTATCTTGAGCAAAGGTAGCGATAGAAGCGCAACCCAATAGGCATACGACCACTATTGCGCCAAATAGCGAGCGAACGAGTTTTTTAGTAAGCTGAGGGTAGCATTTGCGAGCGACCCTAATTTTTTTTGACATTTTCAGTAGAGTTTCACTCGCGAAGTATCGCTTGTAGGGTAAATTTTTGCGAAGTATCACTCGTTGCTTTTTTTAGCGTATTTTATCGAGCAGCGCGAGGAATCACTCATAAATAACACCATTAGGTATAGCTTTAAGTACAGCTATTGAGTAAGCACGATTCTTTAGTATATGCCTTTGTCGTTCAAACTACGGCGTCTTCTACCTGCTCGATAGGTTTTCTTTCGTCGCTCGCGGCGTCTTTAGACTTGCTGTCATCGGAGACTTCCTCGTTGCTAATTTCGTTTGCGAGCCTTTCTTGCTCGATTTTTTCACTAGCTTGCAACTTATATTCTTGATCTTCAGCGGCGGCACGCAAGCGGAAGACTCTTGCCAAAGCGCCTGTTCCTGCTGGTATTAGCCTCCCGACGATGACATTTTCTTTCAAGCCTTGCAAGTTGTCGCGCTTACCGGCGACTGCCGCTTCGGTTAGGATTCGAGTTGTTTCTTGGAAAGATGCTGCGGAGATGAAAGATTTAGTCTGCAAGGAAGCACGAGTTATGCCTTGTAAGATTTTTTTACCGACTGCGGGTTCTTTATTTTCAGCCACGGCTTTTTTATTAGTTTCCTCGAATAGAAGTCGATCTACCTGCTCTCCTTCTAGGAAGTCGGTATCGCCTGCGTTGAGCACTTCGACCTTGCGCAGCATTTGTCGCACGATTACCTCGATGTGCTTGTCGTCTATTTTCACTCCCTGCATTCTGTATACGCCCTGCACTTCTTGGCACAGATAGTTATTTAGTTTTTCCTCGCCCATTATCTCTAGAATATCGTGTGGCACCAAGTTTCCGTCGACGAGCAGGTCTCCTCGCATCACTCGGTCTCCCTCCTGCACGGCAAGGTGTTTGTCTTTTGATAGTAGGTATTCGGAAGGTGGGCCCTCATCTGGCTGCACGAGTATCTGTCTTTTAGACTTATAGTCTCGTCCGAACTTGACGACTCCGTTGATGTCGCTTATTACGGCGTAGTCTTTAGGTTTTCGTCCCTCGAATAGTTCGGCTACTCTTGGTAGTCCGCCGGTTATGTCTCGGTTTTTAGCGGTTTCGCGTGGCAGCCTAGCCAGGACTTCGCCTGCGGATACCTTCTGTTGATCTCCGACGACTAGGAAAGCACCC
>JABAAW010000021.1 GCA_014238535.1 Alphaproteobacteria bacterium | reverse complement strand
CAATAGTGCTCATAACTCGTATCTTTGCTTGCTTAGAAAAGCAGGCTAAAGCACCAATACCTTCATGCTAAATCACTCCGCATTACCTTGCTCGCAAATAACGAAAACCACGCAGCTCTAAATAACTTCGATATAGCCCTACCAAGCAAGCTTAGCGAACATACAATATCAGCCCTCAACACACGCGCAAAACAAGTAATACCCTTCCATAGACCGCCATCTTCTCGCAAGCGAGAACTAATCAGCCCCAAGTAAAGTTTCGCGCAAGTGCTACTAGAAAGCGGGCGCGCCCCGCACGGGCGACGCCCCAACCAATCATACAATAAGCCATTCATCAAGCGCGCATCCTGCTGCAAATCCTCTATACTAACAGACGAGGGTAAGCCAAGCACGCGCGGTAAGCGCGCTAATCCGCCAGACGCCATAGCTTCCGTAAGCGGATCATATAAACCACACCGCCTGCGTAAAGCGCAATATCGCGCCATCGCTCGACCAGCATCCCTGCCAGACCTATTGTGCCTAAATGTGCTACCCTCATTAATCCTATAGTAATATAGTCTCTCGCAAATAGTGCTAACTCGCGCCTGTTCGTGCATGCGCAATACAAAGTCTCTATCCTCCGCTCCGTTTATAAAAAACGAGCGATAGCCTCCAACTCGCAAAGCCAATTCTCGACGATACATCGCAGAAGGACAACAAATCTCCACCCTGCATGTCTCGTAAAACTCCGCTTCCCTCTTCGCATCCAGCTCTGGCAAACTCACATGCCTAATCAGTCTTTGCTCTCCCAATGCACCAGTCCTAAAACGCTGGTAATCACTTCCTACTAATCCAACATCTAAATGCAACTGCAAATAGTCATACTGCTTTCGCAAACGACTAGGCATCGAAATATCATCCGCGTCCATACGCGCAACAAGCGGCGCACGCGACCCCTCAAGACCACGCTGGCAAGCAAGCGATACCCCTAACCCTTTCCGTAAATAGATAGGGCGAATACGCTTATCTCGCTTAGCGTAGTCACGCAAAATATCCGCCGACGAATCTTGCGAGCAATCTTCTATTACCACTAACTCAAAGTCGCTAAAATCTTGTTGCAATATCGAGTCAAGCGCCTCCGAAAAATAATCCTCACCATTATATACAGGCATAACAACCGAAATCTTCGGAACTCTATTATTCATAATAGTACTCACAATAGTGCTCATAACTCGTATCTTTGCTTGCTTAGAAAAGCAGGCTAAAGCACCGATACCTCAGGCGCGCAGCTTCGCATTAGCAGAATCATACGGGCTCTCTTCGATAACAATCGCTCCAAACTTCTTGTCCAATATCAGCACCTCAACCTCAGTGCCAAGCGCCGCATATTCACTATCCAAATAACCAAGTCCTAAACTCTTGTCAATACGATGACCATAGCCACCAGAGGTCAAGCGACCTACCATCTTACCAGACTTGCTATACACAGGCTCGTTGCCAAGCGCATCCGCATCATCTACATCTATCGCAACAGTCACAAACATACTCTCGCAGCCATGCTCTTGCTGTTGCAAAAGCTTCTCCGAGCCCAAGTAATGCACATTGTCCTTCAACTTAACAAAACGCTCAAGACCCGCCTGAATAGGCGTATAGTCCGCCGTCAACTCTTGACCCCACATGCGATACGATTTCTCTATGCGCATCGAATCCATAGCACGCATCCCAACCATCGCAATGCCATGACGCTCACCAGCTGCAACAATAGCCTCAAATAACGCGTTCTGCGAATCCAGCGGGTGGTGCAACTCCCAACCAAGCTCGCCGACAAAGTTAACTCGCAACGCTCGCACATCAGATTGACCCGCGATAGTCAACGTTTGCGCGCTAAGCCACGGAAACGCCTCGTTCGATAAATCCGCATCCGTCAACTCGCCAAGCAGCGCGCGCGACTGCGGACCGCAAAGAACAAACGTACCGCGCGAGAGTGTATTGTTCTCTAATCGCAAAGAGCCATCCGGCGGTAGGCACTTAAACAATAAATCATCGTCAAAGCGTTCCGCCGCCCCAGAACTGACGATGTAATAGTGTTGATCGCTAAGGCGCGTCACCGTAAACTCACTTCGCACGCCGCCAGACGAATACAGATTATGCCCAAGCTGGATACGACCATCCTTCTTCGGAACATTGTTCGCTATCATCGTCCTAAACCATAAGCCCGCTCCTTGTCCCAGCAAGTCAAATTTGCTGAAACCAGTCAAGTCTATCAAGCCAACCGAATCACGACTCGCTCGGCATTCCGCACCAACATACGAAAACCAGTTCGAGCGACGGAAACTATAAATGTCACTACGCTCAACTCCCGCAGGTGCAAACCAGTTCGCTCGCTCCCAACCATAACGCTGACCCCATACCGCACCACGCTTATCTAAACGCGTATGGCAAGGGCTTTGCTTGCGATTGCGCGCCGCAGGGCGTTCCTCCATCGGGTAGTGAACCGTATAAACATTCTCATACGCCTCAACATTCTTCGCACTCGCATAATCCTTGTCCGCATAAGCCCCAAAACGCCTAGGGTCAAGCGGTAAGGTGTCAATGCTAGACTCACCTTCCACAATAAGCTCCGCCAATACCTTCCCCGCCCCACCAGCTGCCGTAATGCCAAAACTAAAGCCTTCCGCAAAGTAAAAGTCGCGCAAGCCCCAAGCCCTACCCAACAAAGGATTGCCATCCGGCGTATAGGAAATCGGACCGTTAACTACATCCTTAATGCCCGCACTGGCAAATGACGGAACTCGGTGAATCGCACCCTCTATATGCGGTGCCAAGCGGTCAATGTCACCTGGAAATAACTCGCGACCAAAGTTCGCAGGAACTCCATCCGCAAAACAAAGCTGCGCTCCTCGCTCATACGGACCCAAAATATAGCCCTGACGCTCCTCGCGCAAGTAATACGAGCTGTCCGGCTCGCGCAATACCGCCATCTCAGGCAACCCCTGACGCTTGCGCTCGCGCAACTCCTCAACATCGTCCGTAACTATATACTGATGCTCAACAGGAATTACAGGGATGTCCAACCCTACCATCGCTGCCGTTTGACGCGCATAGTTACCACTAGCAGATATTACTATCTCGCAAGATACATCGCCCCCTGTCGTCTTAACTAACCACTCGTTGCTAATCTTGCGCTCAATCGATTTTACCTCCGTCTGCAACGCTATCTCGCAGCCACGCGTACGCGCTCCCTTCGCAAGCGCCATCGTAACATCCGCAGGCGCAACATGACCATCCTCAGGGTGGAAAAGAGCTCCGAGCAAGTCATCCGTGTTACATAACGGCCATAAATCCTTAATCTCAGCAGGGGTGACCATGCGGAACGGAACGCCAATCGTGTTCGCAATACCGCAGTAGTTGTGATACTCGTCTAACCTCTCCTTAGTGCAAGCAAGGCGCAAATTACCCGTCTGGTGAAAACTAACCGCCTGTCCAGTCTCCTCCTCCAAGGTCTTATACAGATCAACAGAATACTTATGCAGCTGTCCCGTGCTATACGACATATTAAACAACGGCAACAAACCCGCAGCATGCCAAGTAGAACCAGCCGTCAACTCCGTGCGTTCTAAAAGCAATACATCCTTCTCCCCCAACTTCGTCAAGTGGTAGGCAATCGAACAACCAACAATACCACCACCAATAATGACAATCCTCGCATGCTCTCTCATATCTGTATCCCCTATGCTATCAGTTGATAAAAAAATTGAAAAATCAGATCAGGCTCCAATAGATAGCCTAAACAGAAACATAAATAACATATCAACAATCTAACAACAAGTCCGGCTCTGCTAAGCTACAAGATCGATGCGCAGATAATAATGTGTTCCACAATAGCATCGCTATCGTCATAGGACCAACTCCTCCAGGGACAGGCGTGATGCCACTCGCTCGGATAACCGCTCCCGAAAATTCAACATCGCCTACTAAACGACCCGCAGCTGTACGATTAATGCCAACATCAATAACAACCGCACCCTCGCCTATCCAATCCCCCTTCACATATCCCGCTCTGCCAACCGCCGCAACAACAATCTCAGACGCACGACAAATATCAGCTAGATCGCGCGTGCGCGAGTGCGCAATCGTTACCGTCGCGTTCTCACCAAGCAACAATGACGCCATAGGCTTACCAACAATGTTCGAACGACCTATAATAAGCGCATTCTTGCCCTCAATCTTAGCACCTAAAGACGCATGGTGACGCCGCAACAAGTGCAGGCAACCCAATGGCGTACAAGGAACAAAGCCATCATCAATACCGCAAGATAACTTACCGCTATTCTCAGTATGAAAGCCATCAACATCCTTGTGCGGCGCAATACGCTCAATCACCGCACGCTCCGAAAAACCAGCAGGTAAAGGCAATTGCACAAGAATACCATGAATCTCGGAATCTTCATTCAAAGCATCAATCTGCTCCAATAACTCAGCTTGCGTGCAATCAGCTTTACGAATAACACGACTCGTAAAACCAGCCTCAAGCGCACGCTTCTCCTTCGCACGAACATAGACCGCACTAGCAGGATTATCTCCAACAATACAAACCGCTAAACCAGGACGCAAGCCAGTGCGCTCGCTAAAGGAACGCGTCTCATTACAAATATGCAAAACAACTCCCGCCGCTATCGACTTGCCGTCAATTATATTACCCATCTACCTTCTCCGCCACAGAAGCATTCGACATATACCTATTCCTTGCATAAACCATTAACTTAATCCTTCCTCCGCCACAAATAGCACATCAATACTAAAAAGTCTTAACAATACAGAACTAAACAAATCTCTCATCCAAGTAGCTATAAAAATGCTTGCATCTAAATGCTTGCGTAAAATTTCACGCTGAAAAATTCAGCGAAAGTCACCATCCCTTGACAAATCGTATCCCTATGTGATTATAAATACTCTAGCAAAAAAATCAGAGGGTTAAGCCATGCCACAATACATAAAAAACTTGTTCGTAATATCCGCAAGTTTCTTACTGCTCGCTAGTTGCGGCGGGCAGAATGTAGAACCAGAAGAAAAAAATGCTCTGACGCACGGTAATGTGCAACTGCATCTAAAAGTAGGACAAACAACTCAAGCACAAGTGCTGGAAGTCTTCGGCGGACCAGACATCGCTACCATCGACGGTAACGGGCACGAAGTATGGACATATCGCCGCGCAGCATCCGTATCAAGCTCCGTAAATAGCGGCGGCGGATTCTTCCTGCTACTAGGCGGATTCAGCAGAAACAAAGCCTCCGCAGAAAGATCCGATAGACGCACTACCCTAATCATAAAATTCAACGAAAACAAAATCGTCAAAGACTTCAAAAGTCGAACTAGTAGCTTCTAACAACCCATGCAACGATCCATCGTGCCACGCTTCATCGTACCACTTGCTACTATCTCATTGATAACTATCGTCAATGCCTGCGAACTATTCACTCCGCATCCACAACTAAACGAAGCGCAAGTCGAGGAAATACAATCTTTCCAAATCGAAACCCCTCTGCCTAAAGTGCAAAAAGCCGCAACATTCGTCCTACAAGGCTTGGGCTATACCATCGAAAACAAAGACGCCAGTAGCGGATTCATTACCGCTAAAGGTTTAGTCCAACAACGACAAGCTCCCAGCGAATGCAATTATGTATGGGACCCTTACCAAAGAAAAAACATCGAGCATTGTCGTAAAGGCGAGCGCTATAGCGTATTTCGCAAGCTAACCATAACTTTCGAGCAAATAGGGAACTATACGCATCTGAGACTCATAATCGTGCTCGCAGACAGCAAAAATGGCGATAGAATACTAACAAATAGAGAAGCGCATCAGAATATCTTCACACGCATAGAAGAACGCTTGTTCGTACGCGATACGCTGGAATAAGCACAGCGCAAAATCCATCTGACATCGAAAGATTTTTTCTTTTTGCTGGGGGGATTCGTCTGAATTGAGTTACGCAGAAAATAGTGCTGTGCTTTAGGTCTTTTCTTTTTGCGGGGGGACACAGTCCCCCCACGCCCCCCTTTATGTAGACTACCTGAAATTCATCGTGAAAACGCACAAAGATAAAGGGGAAATTTATGTGCAAAGAAACCTATTGCCCCTCCCGCGCACTAGTCAATTCCTCCGCACGCCGTTCGACTAGGCTAACGATGTGCTCGACTAAATCATCGCCCGAAAAACGATGGGAAACCTTGCCACCAACATAAATTTGATGCGTACCACGACCACCTCCAGCAACCCCTACATCGCTGCTGCGCGCCTCGCCAGGACCATTCACTACGCAACCAATTATCGAAACCGTGATCGGCTCGCGGATATGATCTAAACGCTCCTCAGCCCTACGCACAACCTCTATAACATCAAACTGTTGACGCGCACACGACGGGCACGCAACGATGTTAACTCCACGCGAGCGCAGCTGCAACGACTGCAGAATAGAATAGCCAACTCGAACCTCCTCGACAGGGTCCGCCGAAAGTGATACTCGAAGCGTATCTCCTATACCATCTAGTAGCAATGCCCCCATGCCAACCGCAGACTTAACGCTACCCGCAAGCGACGTCCCAGCCTCAGTGATGCCTAAGTGCAACGGGTGGTCGCATTCTCGCGCAAGCAAGCGGTAGGAGGCAATCGCCAAGCGCACGTCCGATGCTTTAACGCTTATCTTAAAGTTCTCAAAGTTGCACTCCTCTAATAAACGGCTTTGCGATAACGCGCTTTCCAGCATCGCTTGCGCACAGGGCTCGCCATACTTCTCAAGCAAACCTCTCTCTAAAGAACCCGCATTAACACCTATACGCAACGAACAGCCATAATCACGCGCAGCTTTGACTACTTCGCGAACACGCGTGCGCGAGCCAATATTGCCAGGGTTGATACGCAAGCACGACGCTCCCGCAGCTGCTGCCTCCAACGCTCGTTTATAGTGAAAGTGGATATCCGCAACAATCGGAACAGAAACTCGACGCACGATAGCCGCAAGCGCAGTCGTCGCATCCTCGTGCGGGCAAGAAACTCGCACGATGTCCGCACCCGCTTCTTCCAAAAAACCTATCTGCCTAACGCAACCTTCAATATCCTCCGTCGGAACATTCGTCATCGATTGCACAGATATAAACGCATCGCCACCAACCGCAACATCGCCAACAAAAATTTGACGCGAACGCCGACGCGCTATCGGCAACGAGTCATGAGCTGTTAATGGCGCTACTGATGGCTCTGCTAATGGAACCGACGATGATACTGACTCTTTAGTAGCCACAAAAAATTACCAATCTCAATTACCAGAACCTTGAGCATCTATCTCAGCTTCCGCACGCTGCTCGCGCAATAACTCAATCTCGCGCACAACAGGCAAGCGTTCACGCGCCAACGCGCCTCCTTCGCGAATCGACGTTCGGTTGCGTAGGTATACCGGCTCTAATGACATAAAACCCGACGGGCTCTCTACCCTAAATGGCTCGACTACGAGCCCATGTACATAAAATTTCATCGAGCGCAAATTACCGCTCTTCAGTATAATACCCAGCTGAACAGGTACGCGATAAATATCCCCCGCTTGCAGAGTACCAGCAAAAAGCAAACTCGCATCTCGAACAATCCCTTCCTCGTCCTCCGTCGAAAAAACCGCTATCCAACACTCCTCAAGCGCCTCTAGTATAACTCGTGTCGGACCCAACGCTCCATAAATAGCAGCCGTGCGAGCCTGCGGGGCTTCCTCAATCGAATCTAGCGCAACAGAAGAATCAGGCAAAACATCCGCAGAAGCATCTTCATCGCTAGTCCGCACAGCAGATTCTAACTGCACTAAATCTTCCCCTCCATCTCCTAACAAATCAAACACTATAACTCCGCCCAAATAAATAAGTACCAACCCAATAGCTCCACCAAAAATAAACACCGGGCTGAAAATCGTCTCGCGCAGTGCTTGCTTCTCCTTAACCGCATCCACAATAGGTTTAGTCGGGAATCTAACATCTTCTCTATTCGACAATGACATCACGCCCAGGGCAGACTCGTTCGCTATGCCATCTTCTGCTTGCGATGCAATCTTCCTTCCAACCATACCCAGCTTGCCAGATACATCACCAGCTTGCTCCAAAGGTAAGGAAGGAGCCAATTTCGGTACCAGCGTTACCTCGCTTGCAAGCAAACCTCGGTCTTGCAGAGCTCTACGAACCTTACCCACAAAATCACTGGCATCCAGACCAAGCGCACTAGCGTAACTCTTCGCAAAAGCAATGTAGAAAACAGGACCCGGCAATCTTTCCACATTACCTTCCTCGAGCGAGGTCAAATAATTAACCCTTATCTTTAATCTCTCGGCATACTCTTGCATCGCAAGTCCATTATGCTCACGACGCTCGCTTAACAAAGCACCTAATGCCGCCAACGATTCTCGCTCGTTCGAGTCTTGCTCGTTCGAGTCTTGCTCGCTTGAATCTTGCTCGTTCGAGGCTTGCTCGTTCGAGGCTTGCTCGCTTGAGTCTTGCTCGTTCGAGTCTTGCTCGTTCGAGTCTTGCTTGCTCGAGTCTTGCTTGCTCGAGTCTTCGCTATTCTCTTCTTTCTGCTCTTCGTCGCTCTTATCCATACACTACTTCCATACACTACTGCTTTAAATCTTCAACAGCGTTCGATAGGTCAAAAACTCCATGCAAACTTCGCAACGCCAGCTCAAGGTAGTCAGCAGAAATCAAAACGCTTATCTTTATCTCAGACGTCGCTATAATCTGGATATTAATACCCTTCTCAGCAAGCGTCGTAAACATACGCGCGGCAACACCCGCAGAGGAATTCATCCCAGCTCCTATCAACGATAACTTTATTACATTATCATCACAACGCAACTCTTGATAGGGCGTGCTCTCCCTGATCGATTCAAGTGCAGCGCACGCTCGACTAATATCCGTCTTCAAAACCGTAAACGCAATATGCGCCTTACCCTCGTCTTGAGTCATACCCTGAACTATCATATCTACCGAGATACCATTCGAGGCAAGCTGACCAAAAATCTTTGACGCTATACCAGGTTGATTATCTAAACCAAGCACAGCTATCTTCGCATCGCTCTCAGAGTGAGTAAGCGCAGTAACAGCCCGTTCTTCCATAATACCTTCGCCAACCTCAGTACCTTCGTTGCTAGAAAATGTCGAGCGGATGTGCAAAGGTATCTTATAGCGCATCGCAGCCGCAGCCGCGCGAGTCTCTAATACTCTACCACCCAATGACGCTATCTCTAGCATCTCCTCGTAGTTAATGCTAGATAACTTACGAGCACTCGCTACAAGACGCGGGTCCGACGTATAGACTCCCTCAACATCCGTGAAAATCTCGCATAGTTGAGCATCTATTGACGCAGCAAGCAATACCGCAGATGTATCCGAACCGCCCCTACCCAAAGTCGATATTCGATCACCCCTAACCATCAAGCCCTGAAAGCCCGCGCAAACCGCTATACCTCGATGATCCAATGTATCGACTAACATAGAGGTGCCAATACGCTTAACTCGTGCCTTGCCATGCACTCCTATCGTTTCTATCGGTATCTGCCAACCCATAAAAGAACGAGCACTCAATCCTAAACTCTGAAGGCTTAATGCCATAAGGCTCGCCGATTCCTGCTCGCCTATCGATAAAAGAACGTCACTCTCAGCATTCTCATCATCAGAATGCTTGTACGCAGTAAGCGCAAGGCTACTCAATAAATCCGTCCTATCCCCCATCGCAGATACTACAACCAATACATCATCGCCAGAGTGCCAGCGCCGCGCAACTATCTGCGCCGCTCGGCGGATATACGATAAGTCACGCAAAGAACTACCTCCAAATTTTTGCACCACTCGAGCCATGCTATATAGACTTACCTAAAAACCTTCGCGATAGTAGTAATATGTGCTAGCATCAAATCATTCTTGTCACGTATGCAAGCACAAAATAATAAAAAGCCCTCAAATCAAAATGAAGGCTCTCGGTAATAGTAGCGAATTCGCACAACAGCTAAAGAAAAAAATATATCTTTCGCCAGAATACCCCCTCGATGAATAAAGATACATATCAAAAAAAATACAACGACAATTCAGAGCAAGAGCAAAACCAAAACCAAGGTCAAGGTCAAGGTCAAGGTCAAGGTTTCGATCTCCTAGCGCAGCAGTGGTGGGACGCACAAGGACCTTTCTCAATGATACACAAAATGCAGCCAACTCGCATGCGATACATAATAAAATCCGTAGAAAAACACTTCGCAAACAGAAAAAATAGCAGGCTCGAAGGATTGCGCGCGCTCGACGTCGGCTGCGGCGGCGGAATACTTACCGAACCAATCGCAAGACTCGGGGCGAGCACTATCGGCATCGACGCAAGCATAAAAAGCATACAAGTCGCGCAAATACACGCAAAAAAAAACGAACTAAATATCTCTTACCAGCACAAAACCCTCGACGAATTCTGCGAAACAAAGCCAATGCCAGAACAATTCGACCTGATATGCGCACTAGAAATAATCGAGCATGTCAACGAGCAGAAGCAATTCATGGCTAATCTAGCTAAACTGCTAAAGCCAAGCGGGCTAATCATAATCTCAACGATAAACCGAACCCACGAATCTTTAGTCAAAGGAATAATCCTCGCAGAATACATACTAAAAATCATACCTCGTAAAACACACGAATGGGCACAATTCGTAACTCCTAGCGAACTAGATAGTCTCGCTCGTCAAGCAGGGTTGCAGGTCGACGACTTTTGCGGCATGCGATACCGTGTTCTAAACAGCGATTTCATACTAAAAACAAAAAACCTAGCCTTCAACTATATCGCTAGTCTATCCACGGAAAAAAATAGATGAATATAGAGCAAAAAAACACAGACGATCACATAGTCCTAAAACAAAAAAATGAAAATGAAACAGCAGAAATAAGCCAATCACTAGCAGAGTTCGCTAAGGCATGCCAGCACGCCTCTTTCATCGCAATCGATACCGAATTCCAACGCGAAAAAAACTACTTCCCTAAGTGGTGTCTACTACAACTCGCTTGTATCGATAGTAGTGGAAAAGTGCACGCCTGCATCGTCGATGCAATGGACACAAAAACAGATTGGCAACTCGTTAAACAGATACTCTTCGAGCAGAAACTCGTAAAAGTCCTGCACGCCGCAAAACAAGACCTAGAAATCTTGTGGAACTACTTCTCGCAATTGCCAAAACCCATATTCGATACTCAAATCGCCGCAGCTATACTAGGTTTCGGCGCGCAATGCGGATACGAGCGACTCGTGCGCAACCTCCTGCACATAGAAATCGATAAAGCCGTTCAATACACCGATTGGCAAGCGCGACCTCTATCGCATAAACAAATCCAATACGCCTTAGGCGATGTCATATACTTGGCGCAAATCTATCCGCTCTTGCACAAAAAATTGGCAGAGCAAGGACGCGCAACCTGGATCGATGAACTGCAAAAGCAACTACTCGACAAAAAATTATACGAAAATGACGGCTCGCAAGCATGGGCACGACTTGCAAACAAAGCACGAGACGAAAAAAGCGCAAAGGCTCTAAAAAGGCTAGTAACATGGCGCGAAAAACGAGCTCAACAACTCGATAAACCTAGACAATGGGTCTGTCCCGACGATGCTCTGATAGAACTAGCGCGCTCTCGACCAACAAAGCATGAACTAATAGGTAAAGTTCGCGCAAACGGAAGGTGGCTACAAGACAGACAAACGCTGAAAGATATCATAGAACAAATTCGTATAAGTGCAGACGATACGAGTATGCCTTCTACAAAAGAAGCACCGCTCAATACGCACGAAAAAAATCTAATCAATATACTAAAGGCAATGCAGCGATTCTGCGCCGAAGAACATGGAATCGCTACAGAAATGCTCGCAAATAACCAAAATCTAAACGAATTGCTACGCGAGCAAGAAAAAAAAAATAACCCTCTGCTAAACGGCTGGCGTTTCGAAATCTTCGGGGAAAAAGCATTAAACTTCCTAAACGGAAACCTTGCCATTTCCGTTACAAAAGAGGGCAAACTAATACTACAGGCTAAAACTGCAGGCTAAAACCGATCACAAAGCAAACTCGGAATCTAGCTGTAAAAGTCTAGCTGTAAAAATCTAGCTCGTAGCTTTTAAACGCATGCCCTTCGAGCCAAATAATGAAACGCACAATGGCGGGGTATCCACATCATCCGCAAATACAAACCCTCGTTTCAAGTAAAAATCTTGTGCATTGGCGTTGAAATCAACAACCGTCAAAACAATATCCTTCTCGCTATCCAAAAAATCCTTGATCGACGATAGCAGCATCGCGCCAATGCCTCGCCGTTGGTAGTGAGGGTCCACATACAGCATCGTCAAGCAGTTGTCGCTCCTATCCGCGCTAGCAAAGCCAACGAGTTTCTTTTGCCCCTTTAGTAAATGCGCCTCAACTACCCAAAAACCAATGCGCGAGGCAGTGTGCGAGGCAGTGCCTCCTCCAAGCGTGCTAGATAGTAGGTTGCGGTAGTAGGATAGCGTATCCTTGTCCGTAAAGCCGTAACAAGAAAGAATCTTCGCGCGCGTAATTCCAATATCAGGGCGCACATAACTAGAAAGCCACACCTTGCGCCGCAATCGGCAAATAGCCATCGCGTCCGCCTCCATACCATCGCGCAACACTATCTTCATCAAGCCTTGATTTATATCGTATTTCGCGCTATCAATCCTTGTATCTATGCAATGTCGAATTCAAATTCAGCACTATAGGTGCTTAAAGCACTGCAAAAAACATGCTAAAAGCATAATATACGGAAAGTAGCGATGGAACAAATAGCAAAAAGTAATCCAAGAAGTAAACCAAAAAGTAAGCCAGTAAGTAAACACAGGCACAAAATAGCCCTTGTCGGCGGCGGCAACATAGGCGGCTTGCTCGCACAGATAGCATGCCAAAAAAACATGGGCGATATCGTAATCTTCGATATCAACGCAAAACTCGCGCAAGGAAAAGCATTGGATATCGCCTGTAGCGAGCCCGTAGAAAATTTCAACGCAGACCTGCAAGGCGGTAGCGAGCCAAGTATGTTGAACGGGGCAGATGTCGTCATCGTCACCGCCGGCTTACCGCGAAAACCAGGCATGAGCCGCGACGACCTCGTCGAAAGCAACGCAAAAATCGTATCCTCCATCGCAAAGCATATCGCAGAGCAAGCTCCTCAAGCATTCGTAATATGCATCACTAACCCATTAGATGTCATGGTCGGGCATCTGCAACGCCAAGCAAATCTAGAGCCACAAAAAATCGTCGGAATGGCGGGCGTGCTCGACTCCGCAAGATTCAGGCGATTCCTCGCAGACGAAATCGGAGTCTCAACTAAAGACGTTTCCGCATTCGTTCTCGGCGGGCACGGCGATACAATGCTCCCTCTCGCACGATACTCTAGCGTCGCTGGCATTCCTCTGCCAGAAATCGTGCGCATGGGTTGGATAAGTCAGAAAAAAATAGACGAAATCGTAGAGCGCACTCGAAAAGGCGGCGCAGAAGTCGTTAATCTTATGGGAACATCCGCATACTTCGCGCCAGCCTCAGCCGCAATCGCCATGGCGCAAGCATACCTCAAAGATCAAAAACGCATTCTGCCATGCGCTGCATACTGTCAGGGGCAGTATGGGGTCGATAAACTATACCTCGGCGTGCCTGCTCTTATCGGCGCGAGCGGCGTCGAAAAAATAGTCGAAATTAACCTCACCGACGAAGAAAAAATACTCTTCCATAAATCCGTCGAAGCTGTAAAAAATCTCAACGAAATTCTCGAAAAACTCATATCGCAAAATAAAGTATAAGCGCCAAGTTAAGTACTAAGCATAAGCGCAAAGATATAAACGCTAATATATAAACGCATTAGACATAAACGCATTAGGCATAAACGCATTAGACATGAACATTCACGAGTATCAGGCTAAAGCACTACTACGCGCAGAAGGATTGCCAATTCTAAAGGGCGAGGTCGCATTCTCTGTAAATGAAGCAGAAAGTGCTTGGGATAAATTAAACGCTCCCCTCGTCGCCGTCAAAGCGCAAATACACGCCGGCGGGCGCGGCGCAGGGCACTTCTTACACGACAAAAATGCTAAAGGCGGCGTACGGCTATGTCGTTCAAAGCAAGAAGTAAAAGAAAATGCCGAAAGCATGCTCGGAAAAACTCTGATCACAAAACAAACAGGCAAAAACGGACGAAACGTACAGAGAATATACATCGAAGAAGGCGGCGACATCGAGCGCGAACTATACTTCTCCTTACTGCTCGATAGGCAAAGTGCAAGCATCATCGTAATCGCTTCCGCTAGCGGCGGAATCGATATCGAAGAAGTCGCACAAACAAATCCGCAACTAATACACAAAACTAAAATCAGCAGCAGCGGATATAGTCCATACCAAGCTCGAAAAATCGCATTCGCCCTTAACCTTCCTAACTTGAAAAACTTCTCGCTACTACTACAAAAATTAATACATGTATTCCAAAGGCTCGATGCATCATTGCTCGAAATAAACCCGCTCGTCGTACAACCAGACGGGCAACTCCTAATCATGGACGCAAAAATGACCTTCGACGATAACGCCTTGTTTCGGCAACCCGAAGTCGAAAAATTGCGCGACGAACAAGAAGAAGAGCCAGCAGAACGCGAAGCAAACGAAGTCGGGCTAAACTACATCAAACTCGACGGAAGCATCGCATGCATGGTAAACGGCGCTGGCTTAGCCATGGCAACCATGGACATCGTGCAAAACTTCGGCGGCAGCCCTGCTAACTTCCTAGATGTCGGTGGTGGTGCCGACAAAGAACGAGTCGAAACCGCCTTTCGTATAATACTGAAAGACAAAGTCGTAAAAGCAATACTAGTAAATATCTTCGGGGGAATCATGCGATGCGACGTAATCGCACAAGGAATCGTCGCAGCCGCCGGAAAACTAAAACTACATGTGCCGCTGATCGTCCGACTACAGGGAACAAACTTCGAGCAAGGAAAACAGATACTCGCAAACTCTGAACTAAACATAATAACAGCCGAAACCCTCGCCGACGCCGCTCAAAAAGCCGTCAATGCCGCTAAAGAAAAATAATGTCCATACTCATAAACCATAATACTCGCGTCATCTGCCAAGGCTTCACAGGCGCTCAAGGTACATTCCACTCGCAACAGGCCATCGAATACGGAACAAATATGGTCGGCGGCGTAACTCCAGGAAAAGGCGGGCAAACGCATCTAAATCTACCAGTCTTCGATACCGTCGATAAAGCAATACAAAATACAGGCGCAGACGCAAGCGTTATCTTCGTTCCTCCTCCATTCGCCGCTGACGCCATTCTAGAGGCAATCGACGCCGAAATAAAACTCGTCATTTGCATAACCGAAGGCATTCCCGTGCTCGATATGATGAAGGTCAAAGCCGCTCTTAAAGAAAATACAAATACTCGACTCGTAGGACCCAATTGCCCCGGCGTCATTACTCCAGAAGAATGCAAAATCGGAATCATGCCAGGGCATATCCACAAAAAAGGCGTCATCGGAATCGTCTCGCGCTCAGGCACCCTAACCTACGAGGCAGTCGATCAAACAACAAAAGTCGGGCTAGGGCAATCAACATGCATCGGAATCGGCGGCGATCCCATAAACGGCACAAACTTCATCGATTGTCTGAAAATGTTCCTAAAAGACGAACAAACCCAAGGAATCGTCATGATCGGAGAAATCGGCGGCAGCGACGAAGAAGATGCCTGCAAATACCTAAATACACAAAAAACTTACTCGCCTAAACCCATCGTCGGATTCATCGCAGGCGCCGCCGCTCCCGAAGGAAAACGCATGGGACACGCAGGCGCAATCGTCTCAGGAGGAACAGGAAGCGCAAAAGCAAAATTCTCCGCCATGAAAAATGCAGGCATACATACCCTAGAAAATCCAGCACTAATCGGACAAAAAATAAAAGAATTATTGTAAAAAATAACTTTACTCCATATAAAAAATTTGCTAGCGTCGCCAAACATAGAACTTATAGCTCTAATCGCCGTCCAAGGAGAAAAAACATGAAGATCACAAACGCGACAAAAAAAGTAAAATCCGTCAGTAGCACCGGAGAAAATACAAACCCCATACCTACATTGTCCGATATATACTCCGATGGGCTAGAGGTAGGCGATTACCGACTCTTCGGACGAGTCACAAATAGCAACCGAAGAGGATTCCTGCGCGGGGCTGGACTAGGCGCCATGTCCGCGCTGATCGGTACAGCAATACCATTCCATCGATTCATGCCTGCAGGAATGATACCCGTAGCACTCGCAGAAACCATGATGACCCTGCCCGATAAAGACGGGCTGACCGTGCTGAACGATCGTCCCATAAACGCCGAAACACCTCCGCATCTGCTCGACGATCCGATAACCCCAAACAATAGGCACTTCGTGCGAAATAACGGGATACCTCCCGCAAACACCGACGCCTCATCCTGGATGTTGAAAATCGATGGGCTGGTAGATAATCCCATGGAACTTTCAATCGACGAACTGAAGTCGAAGTTCAAAGTATACACAAAAGCATTGTTGATCGAGTGCGGCGGAAACGGTAGAGCTTTCTTCAATCCTCCCGCAAAAGGTAATCAATGGACTTACGGTGCAGTCGCTTGCTCCGAGTGGACAGGCGTGCGGCTAAAAGACGTTCTCAAAGCCGCAAAAGTAAAATCCAACGCAGTATATACCGCTCACTACGGAACCGATACGCATCTCTCAGGTAAAGAAGGAAAACTGCCAATATCAAGAGGAATACCCATTCATAAAGCAAATGACGATAGCATACTGATCGCATTCGCTCAAAACGGAAACCCTATATCTCCTCTCAACGGCGCTCCTCTCAGACTCGTCGTGCCAGGATGGCCAGGATCATGCTCGCAAAAGTGGCTCGCTCGAATACAAATCCGCGACCAAGTCCACGACGGACCTAAAATGACAGGAAAAGCTTATCGAGTACCTAATCGTCCAGTCGAAGCAGGTGAAAAAGTCGCCACAAAAGACTTCGAAATAATCGAACGCATGCCAGTAAAGTCACTGATCACATCCCCGCAATCAGGCGCAAAAAGCGGGCAGAGCATCGAAGTGCGAGGGCACGCTTGGTCAGGTGATCGGAAGGTCAAAGCCGTACATATCTCTAGCGATTTCGGCGCAACATGGCAAAAAGCCAAACTGCAGGCGCCCGCAAACAAAGGCGCATGGCAAAACTTCCAAGCCGAAGTCAAATTCCCTCAAAGCGGATACTACGAAATATGGTCACGCGCAACAGATTCCGCTGGAGAAAGGCAGCCACACGCAATCAGTTGGAACCCTAAAGGTTATTTAAACAATACCCTCTTCCGCGTTGCAGTTCGAGTAGCATAGTATAACAACATAACAAAAAGCGTAAGCGCTACCAAGCCAGCGTAGAAGACTTGTTCTTGCGTCTTGGATTAGGCTATCCGATGCTCGCTCGTGCGCCATTCTTGCATCATATGAAAACCTTTAGATATAGTGGTGCTACTCTTGTATCATCCGTCGCGTGCCTAGCGTTGCTCGCTTCGGTCGTGCTAACGCAATCCACAGCATACGCTTTCGATCCAGCTAAAGGCGAGAAAGTCTTCTTAAGATGCAAGGCTTGCCACTCCGCAGAAAAAAACGCAAAACATCGGATAGGACCAAAATTATGGGGAATCATCGGTAAAAAAGCAGGGACACAAGAAAATTTCAAATACTCTAGTGCCATGGAAAATTTCGGTAAAATCTGGGATCAGAAAACGCTAGACGCATACTTAGAAAAACCAACGAAGATCGTTCCGGGTTCTCGTATGGTCTTCGTCGGCATAAAAGACCCTCAACAGCGAAGCGATCTAATCGCATACCTCAACAGTAAAAGCGATAAGCCAATTCAGCTAAAAGCAACTAGTAAAAAGAAAAAAACAACCAGTACAACAAAAAAAGCCGCGTCAGAAAGTAATCTATTACCGCCCGGGGAGGGACGAGCGGAAACCGAAGCTTACTGCTCGCCTTGCCATTCTTTAAAAATAGTCGTACAGCAAGGGCTATCCAAAGAAGATTGGGATGAATTGCTAGTGTGGATGGTCGAAGAACAAGAAATGGAGCCTATAGAGGCGGCAGATCGTAAAAAAGTAATCAAATATCTAGCAAAAAACTTCAACACCAGTAGACCAAACTTCCAGCAATAGCCATAACATATCTCTATGGCATATCCCTATGGCATACTCCCAGCAGGCATAGGCATAATCAATAATCGCAATCGCTAAAAGCCTAAGCCCAAGCATAGCCCTAGCATAATCTAGAGCATAATCTCTCTAGGCAGCAAATTTCTTCTTCTTTTCGCCGAATTCGATCACAGGTTCCATCGAACGCAATACCTCTTCGCTCAAGTGGCAAGCAATGCCGTGCGCACCGCTGAATTTTCGCAACGGCGGCGCTTCCGTTTCGCATATCGAACCAATCTTGCGCGGGCAGCGAGTTTGAAAAGGACAACCAGGTGGAGGGTCGCTTGGCGAGGGTAACTCTCCCTTCAATACTATTCGCTTCTTCTTAACCGAAGTGTCCGCAATCGGAACAGCCGAAAGTAATGCCTCCGTATATGGATGGTAGGGCGGGGAAAAAATCTCCTCTACCGTGCCGTTCTCGACGATCTTTCCCAAATACATAACCAACACCCTGTCTGCAAGATAACGCACAAGCGAAAGGTCGTGGCTGATGAATAGTAAAGTTGTCCGCTTCTTACGCTGTAGGTCACTCAAAAGTGCCGTAACCGACGCTTGAACAGATACATCCAACGCAGATACCGGCTCATCGGCAATAATAACCGCCGTATTGCCCGCAAAAGCGCGCGCAATACCTATGCGTTGCTTCTGACCTCCCGAAAGCTGGCGCGGCTTACGCGAGGCAAATGCCCGAGGCAACTTTACCATGTCAAGCATTTCATACATAAGTTCTTGTTTCTCAGAACGAGTCTTTGACACTCCAAATTTTTTCAAAACACGAGCAATCTGCGAGCCAACGCTATAAAATGGATTCAATGTTTCAAATGGATTCTGGAAGACAATCTGCAGCATGCTGATCATTTTCGGGTTGCGTTGCTGCACTGGCAATTTCGCTACATCCTTGCCGCTAACCGTAATCTTACCTGAAGTCGCACATTCCAAACCCATCATTACTTTCGCAAGTGTAGACTTACCGCAACCAGTTTCTCCAACAATCGCTAACGTCTCCGCCTCGCGAGCCGAAAACGACAAGCCATCGTTCGCCTTAACATATTTCTTCCTACCACCACGCAACAACGCCAATAATGAACGGTCCGTTATCTCGTAGTGCTTCTTCAAATTGTCAACTACAAGAATCTCAGCTCCTTTCTTGTGAGGACTCTGTACAATGCCCTCAGGTTTATACTTTTGCCAATCAATCTCGGCATGCCGAACGCAGCGCACTGCATGACCTACCTCTCCTCCATTTGCTACCGACGTCATAGGAAGCTCTTCCTTGTCGCAACTACCTTTGCGGAAAAAATCGCAGCGCGGTGAAAAATAACAGCCACGCGGGCGATCCTGCGGGAGCGGAAGCTGACCACGAATAGGAACCAAAGGGCGTTCGTAGCGGTTCGCTCCAGGTAGGGGAATCGAGGCAAATAAGCCTCGCGTATACGGATGGCGCATCTCATCGAATACTTGCTTAATCGAACCTCGCTCAACCGCCTGCCCCGAATACATAACCGTGATGTAATCGCAAGTCTCCATTATCAATCCCAAGTTGTGCGATATATACAGTAGCGAGGTGCCATACTTCTCCGATATGCCCTTTATCAAGTCGACTATCCCAGCCTCAACAGTAACATCCAATGCCGTCGTCGGCTCGTCTAGTAGCAATAACTTCGGACGCGAGAGTAACGCCATCGCAATTAAAACTCGCTGCTGCTGACCACCAGAAAGCTGGTGCGGAAAGCGTTTCATTATACTATCTGCGTCCGGAAGGTTAACCTCGTTCAATAAAGTGACCGCGCGGGTATACGCCTCCATAGAAGAAACCCCCTCGTGGCGAATCGGCACCTCTACTAGTTGCTTGCCAACCTTCATCGACGGGTTCAAGGAAGCCATCGGTTCCTGATAAACCATCGCTATCTCTTTCCCTCGTACCCTGCGAAGCGCCGTCTCATCAAGCAGGCAAAGGTTTTGACCCATAAAGTTAATCTCGCCTGAGACAACGCGTCCGTTGCGACCCAAATACTGCATGATCGCCAACGCTACCGTCGACTTGCCACAGCCAGACTCACCTACTAATCCAACCGCCTCTCCCGAATTAATTGTAAGGTTGAAATCAACAACCGCCGCAACCTCTCCCGAACGTGTGAAATACGAAAGGCACAAGTCCTTGCACTCTAATACTGGTGG
>JABAAW010000020.1 GCA_014238535.1 Alphaproteobacteria bacterium | reverse complement strand
ATCATACTTCGCTAGATGACTTGGTAGAAGTTGTTACCCCTGCGGGTCTGCAGGGAGGCTACGAAGCCCTTAGGCGTGCGTTAGAAGCACTAGAGAATAATGTAACTCCTAGGGTTAAGGTTTATTGCGAACCGCATTTAGGGAAGCTAGGTTTATATCCTACTCTATCGACAAAGGAGAGTAGGCAGCAAGTAAAAGTGATGATGGATTTACTTACTTGGTCGGATGGTGAGCACACATTATTAGAAATAGCGGAGAAGATAGCTATTCCAATTTGGGAGCTTTATGAACTTCTTGCGACTCTTGTATCAAAGGACTTGCTCGAAATTTGTGAAAAATAGCGTGCCTATTTAGAGAAAAATTTTTTTATGATAGTTTTTGCAAACATCATTATATATTAAAATAATAAAGCAGATACTGGTTTATAAAACAATGTTAAACCTGCGCCAATGAAAAATATAGCAACAAATAAAGTAAATGGTTTATATATTTTTTTATAGAATGATGTCATTAATTTATTAGAAAAAAGTAAAGCGTATCCACAGAAAATTGAAATTCCCATGGCAGCGCACACAAAGACGATCAGGTAAAGAGTATACAGATTGGGAGTACTATTTTGTGTTCCCAGCAGAATTGTTGTACTCCAAACTAGTATAGCTTTAGGATTTGTTAAATGTAAGGCAAGCCCTTGTAAATAGTATTTATTTTTTTTATTTTCTTGTTTGTTTTCTTTATTTGTGTCCTCAGGGAGCGGTTTTTTATTTATTATTTTTATGCAATTATTATAGGAAAGCCAAAACATATATACTCCGCCAATAATAGAAAGCAATTGAAGCATTGATGGAAATTTAACTAAAACAGCTCCTAAACCAAACGCAGCCAAGGTTCCCCAAAAGATAGAAGCAGTTATAATACCAAACGCCAATGTTAATCCTGCTAACCTACCTTTCTCCAAAGAAATTTGCATTATAGCAACATTGGCAGGTCCAGGACTCGCTGTACCTATAAAATAGGTAAGGTATGCAATATGTAAGCCGTATAAATAATCCATATTTATACCTTTATATCAGACTTGGATGTGAGTGCGACTCGATAAGCCTACAGCATTTGTTAAATATTATCGTAATAGTTTTAATAGCTTCTGATAGCCGCTCAGCGTTAATTTGTTTAAGATTATTCATCCGAATTGTGATGGGGACTTAAATAATGGGAATTTGGAACAGCAACTTGGGAAAAAATACTTAACCTTGGGAATTATCTTTCACAAAGGTTTGAAAAGCAACGATTCTTAAAAATTATGAAATCCTCTGTTTTGCAAAACTTGTTTTCAATTTTGCAATAATTTCCATTTTTAAGTCCCCATCACAGGTAAACCACATCGCTATATGAGTAGCGTATATGCCCCCAACGGGATTTGAACCCGTGTTGCCGACGTGAAAAGCCGGTGTCCTAGGCCTCTAGACGATGGGGACAGAGTTTAGGCTCTTGCCTTGTTGCGACTAGCAACGGATCAGACCATTGTTTTTGCCTCACGCTCTATCTTATCTGCTTTGCTTGGCTACCCTACTGACCTACCTTACGACTTACGAGCCGCAAGGGCAACAAGCACGAGCAGACGACTACTGCTATAGCACACAAATGATGAGCGAGCCCAAAGAATAATGGAACCTGTAGCCTTAATGTTATGATACCTAGCAAGACTTGGCAAGAGGGCAAGATTATTAATAACCTTGCGTGCGTTATGAGTGCTTGGTAGTTGCGCTGGTTTGCGCGCAAGTTTAGGAATAGGATAATGCTGGCGATGAGTAATAGCGTTCCTAACACTCGATGGTGAAACTGTGCTGCTGCGGGGTTTTCGAATGCGTTTGTGATATATGAATCGAGGCTTCGATAGTCGGTTGGTATGAATTTTCCAGACATCGTTGGCCAGTCGTTATGGATGCTTCCTGCGTCTAATCCTGCGATGAATGCGCCGGAGACGAATGTTATGAGAGCGAGAGCGGCGATGGCAAAGCATGTTGCTTGGCTATATTTTGAAACGACTATGCTGCGTTTTTTTGTTTTCACTTCGCCCAGCAGCCGAGCGCAGATCAACAACAATAGAGATAGAGCGATAGTAAGGTGTATTGCGAGTAGATATGGCGAGACTCGGGGCTCTGCGTGCAGCCCGCTTTTTACCATCAACCATCCTAGCAAACCTTGGATGGTGACTATGCATAGTAGCAGGAATAGGAATAGTGATTGCTTGCGTGTTATTTTTCTACGCGCGTTGAGTACGATGATGCTCCCGAGCAAGAATACTCCAAGCACGCGAGCCAAGGTTCGATGCGCATATTCCCACCAGAAGATTTGTTTGAACTCGGCGAGTGTGATGCTTTTGTTGATGATTTTTCCTTCTGGCGAGGCGCGATAGTTATCGAGATTTTTCTGCCAAGTTTCTGAGTTATGCGGAGGCAGATATCCTAGCGGCTTCCATGTTGTCATGGATAGCCCTGAGTCGGTCAGGCGAGTAGCGGCCCCTACCGCCATCAGCAACAGTAGCAACATTGCGAGCAATACAAGTATGCGAGCGAAGGCAGTAGTGTGCATCAGTATATTATTTCTACATTTTCTTTATCCAAGCCGAGCATATTGAGCCAATTTTCCAGTTTGATTTCTGCATAGCCGTCGATGTATAGGTATTGCGATGTTATCCGAGCAATCTGTTTGATGCTTTTGATCTTCAAACTTCATGCCCTTCTCCGTTTATCCTTTTTGTTACAATAGACTTGATCAGCGAGACTACGATATTTTTAGAAGAAGAAGACCCAGACTTTCAGGTTAGAGAAGTTAATGAATCTATGCGGCAGGCGAGCGGGCACGAAGATAAAATCGCCTACCTTGATTGGTATGATTTTATCGCCTTCTTTTTCTTCTACTAAGAACTCGCCGCTACCTTGCGCGACGATATATATTTCGTCTTGTTCGTGTGGTTTTTGCGGGTCGGGATTTGGAGGCGCGTATAGTTTGACCTGCATTGCGGGGTTGCGAAAGATTTCGTGCGAGAATTCTTCTGTGTTTTGCGCGAGGTTTTCAGCGGCTGTATCGTAGCTGGCGTGTGCGCAACCGCTACTGGTAGTTGTGAGTTTTGCCATAGTTACTCTATCTTACTGTCAGTCTATCTTATTTCTTCGCTTATTTCTTCGCTTATTTCTTCGCTTATTTCTTCGCTTATTTCTTCGCTTATTTCTTCGCTTATTTCTTCTTACACTGCCTTCGAGATTGTAATGCGGCGACTAGATTTGTCAATAGAGTGCGTAGCTATCTTTTAGCTATCGCAACGCATTTACGAGATTCATTTTATTTCCCTCGAGAGTTTTTTTCATACCTATGTATGGCATTATTTTTGCATTACCATTTGTAGACTACTTATGAGTAGTATTTTTATTTTTCACTATTAGCCACTAGCGCATGGAGTTTTGCTATGGTTTTGAGCATATTCACCCTACCGTCGACGGCGATTGCGGCGCAGTCATCGGCGATGGCGACTATTTCGCACAACATAGCGAATGTTAACACGCCTGGCAGCAAGAGTAGCGTTGTGCGTTTTCGTCCGCTTTTGACCTCATCGCAAGGCACTAGCACGGAGCAGCGAGGCAAGTATGGATTAGAGGGTTATCTTCGCCAAGACATTTCGCGTCAGGGTTCTCCGATAGTTACGGGCAGGAAGTTAGACTTATCGATAGTTGGCGAGGGATTTTTCACGCTACAGAGCAATGCTGGTGCGATTACATATACGCGCAATGGTAATTTTCGAACATTATTTGACGATAGCGCGCCGGTTACGGCGAACAGTTTTCTTGGAGATTCTAGTGGCAGGTACCTTCTTGGCTGGTCGGTTGATGAGAGTTTTTCGTTTCCGACCAAGTCTGATGCGACCCTAGGCAGGATATTGCTATCGGAGGACTTGACGAGTGAAGGCTCGGCGTCTTCAACTGCGAGCGTGCGTTTAGTTTTGCCTATTGGTGCTGCGGAAGGCTTGTCGAGTTTTTCGCATGGTATCAATGTTATTGATGGTGGAGGTGAGAGCACGGCGATAGAGTTTAGTTACGCGTCGCTTGCAGGCGTGGACAATGCTTGGAGAGTGCGCGCCTCGAGCGTTTCGGACGGAGTTGAGCGCCCTCTGGGCTCTGGCGTTTTGCGCTTTAGCTCTGAGGGAGAGTTGCTTGAGGGCAGGCGTTTGCGCTTGCGTGGAGCTGGAGTTGCGGGAGGTATCGATGTGAATGTTGATTTTTCGGGTGTTCGTTCGTATGGCGGCAATGGTCAGTTTCTGGGTTATGATACGAATGGTGTTTCGCGCGGAGGCATCCTTGACTATTCGATTGACGGGCATGGCTTGGTGCAGGGGATTTTTTCTAACGGCGAGGAACGAGCATTGGCACAGGTTGCGGTAGCGGACTTGGTGAATCCAGATTCGTTTATTGCGACTGCTGACAATGGCTACCGAGTTAGCCCTACTAGTGGTGCTGTTAATTACTACGACCTACTAGAGAGCAACCGAGCGCGCATTAGGGAAGGTCAGTTAGAGTCGTCTACGGTCGACATTGCGGAGGAGTTTTCGCGTTTGATTGAGACGCAGAGTGCGTATAACTTAGCCTCGCTTTCGCTACAGACGGCGAACGAGTTGACGCAGACGGCGATCGGCGTTAAGCGCTAGAGTTTTAGTATTAGTATTAGTTTTTAGTTAATCTTGCATATATGTGCTTTAGTAGCTACTATTATTGTAGTTGCGCAAACCAAAATATGAGGAACGCCTACTATGCGGAATTTCTACTTTCTTTTTTTAGTTACAGCGTTGCTATTTTTGTTGCCTTTTGCTTATGCGGAGGATACGGCTAAGACTAATAGTGATGTTTCTGGCGAAGGTATTAAGAGTTATAAGAACACGACGACGGCGGACTTATCCTCGCATCGAGCACCTAATGCTAGTGCGGCGGAGCGTGCGCAGGGCTGGGCTATTGCTGGTGCGCAAGCGGAGTTTATTGCGCCCTTTCAGGTATTGCGTCCGATGTTGGGTGTAGCGAAGGTATATTTTTTCCGCCCGATAGACAAGTTTGTCTGTCGTGTCTACAAGGATCGCAAGAAGAGGAAGGCGAGTGGTAAATCTGGCACCTTGCGAGAGAAGGGTACGGTTGGCTGGCATGCGATAAGGATGCGCGGGGTAGGCTTGTACTTGAATAAGCAACGCACGCGCACGGTTGCCTGCGATGAGGGCATTGCGTTGCCGAGTTTTTTCCCAAAAGATTTTCCGATAAGCAAGACGAGTAGCATTGCACCGTGCAAGGATGTTAAGAACGGCAATTGCGTTGAGTGAATGCGGGAACAGGGTTGAGTACGAGTTTAGGAGCGAAAAGTGAGTTATGAGTCTTGGCTTTTAGAACCACCTGATCATGCCGATGATGGCAGCGCTTGCATAGAAGTATTGTAGAATTAGTATTCCGCGGTGTTTTCCTAAATGCGCCCATAGGGCTAATGCTAGCGCGGATATTAGTAAGAGTATGAAACCTAAGAACTCTAGCCCTACATTTAGCGCGACTGATAGCGAATAGAATATCGCCGTTACCACACCAAACCATTCGAGCAATTTATACCTTTGCATTTTTCGCCTCTTCCTTCAGTGCTACTAGTTTGCTCGAGCTTATCGTTGCGCCCTACTTCTGCATTAAAATAGCATGAATAGTCTTCGAGTTCACTAAAAGAGAGGCATTTCAGGCGCTGGTTTCTTGTTGCTTGCGCGAATGCATCAAATTGGCTACAACAAGGGCGATATGAACCCCGCCTTCGAGCAAGACTCTCAGCCACAAACCTCTCAGCCACAAGCCTCCCCGCAATAGACCAACAGTTAGAATGATAGTGCCGAATAGGAACCCCGCTCCGCAGCGAGATGCCCCGCAGCGAGATGCTCCGCAGCGAGATGCCCCGCAGCGAGCTGCCCCGCAGCGAGCTGCCCCGCGACGAGTTGCCCTGCTGCCTCTGCCTGCTGCTGCTTGCGCCAGTGGAATTTTTTATAGTTTGCGATTGCTTGCGCTTGCGTTTTTTCTGCTTGTGTTTTTTCTGCTTGCGGGTTGTGCGAAGGATGATGATGCGATAGTCAGGCTATCGAGCGAGCAGTTGGAGCAGAGTTTTGCTAGTGCTAGCGCGAGCCTTAGGCGAGAGAACTACAAGCAAGCGATAAATTCGCTTTCGCTGATAGCGCATGACCATCCGTATTCTGCGCTTGCGCCGCGTGCGCAGTTATTGCTCGCCTATGCTTATTACAAGAGGGGACGCAAGACGGAGGCTTTGGTTGAAGCGGAGACCTTTATCCTTGCCTACCCTGCCTCGCCGTCGCTAGCATACGCGCTTTACCTGAAGGGTTTGATATACTTTCAGAACATACGGCATATAGAGCGCTCGCAAGAGGACATGGTTAAAGCGCGTGGTGCTTTTGAGATGCTAGAGCGTCGCTTTCCGGCTTCTGCCTACGCGCACGATGCGAAGGACAAGTTGAATTTAATAGCGACGCAACTTGTTGGGCATGAGATTCAAAACGCGCGCTTCTACCTTAAACACAGACGAGCCATGTCGGCAGCGGAGCAGCTGATTACGATGCTATCTAACTACCCGAACACATTATATACGCCTGAGATTCTCTATCGCTTGATAGAGGCCTCGCTATCGCTGGGGCTTGTTGAGGAGGCATTACTGTGGCACGACTTTCTTGTACTCAACTTTGAGAATAGCAAATGGCGTTCGAAGGGTGACAAACGGCTTGCGAGATCGAAGGCAAACGAGCGCATAAAGGTTCTGATAAAGATACCGGATACTGATGCCTCGCCTGCGGCGCTACCGCCAAAGCGTGAGCGTTAGATTATGATTACGAGCGGTTGTTGATTTTTTTTGTCAAGTATGAGTAACAACATCAAGTAGATTGAAGAAAGTGCCCTTGTCCGAGATAGCGATTTTTCTATGCTAGCTGGTCTGACTATTCGCAACATTGTTTTAATTGAGAAGTTAGAATTGAACTTCGAGCGAGGCTTGACGGTTTTGACGGGCGAGACGGGAGCAGGTAAATCGATGCTACTAGATTCGCTTGCGCTTGCGCTTGGAGCGCGTTCTGATAGCGGTTTAATTCGCAAAAATTGTGAGCAAGCGTCGGTTGACATGCGCATACGATTAGATGAAATCGTTTCGCTTAAGCAATTACTTTCGGCGCACGGCATCGAGGTTTTAGCGGGCGAGGATCTATTAATCCGCCGAATAATCAATCGTGAATCACCCTCGCGCGCTTGGGTGCAAGATATGGCTGTAACGGTGGGTTTTTTACGCGAGTTAGGTCACCGTCTTGTCGACATCCAGGGTCAGTTTGAACAGAGTCACCTTCTTGATTCAGATAGGCACCGCGATTTATTTGATTCGTTTGCAAAGTGCAACGAAAAAAAACGCCAAGTTACCACTCTCTACCACCACCACCAAGAAGCGAGGGAACAGCTTAAACTCGCGCAAGAACAGGCAGAGACGGCTGCAAAAGACGCGGATTTTACCAAACACGCAAGCGCGGAACTAGACGCATTACAACCGCAGAAAGGTGAGGAAACGAAATTAGACGCAGATAGAGCACTGCAGACGAACGCCGAAAAGCTACAAACAGCAATCCACAGTGCGATAAACGCACTCGATGGAACAAACCTCCTAGCATCAGACAGCCCCGCTCCTAACATAAACAATGATAACCAAGAGAGAAGCAATTTCGGAGGTGCGGAGAACCTTATCGAAAAAGCGATCAACCAACTCTCACGCCACTCTAGCCTTGCAGCTGATAGCATAGCACCAATAATCAGTAATCTAGAAAACGCACTTAGCGAAGCGCGCGAGGCATTGGATAAATTACGACAAGCGGGCGAGAAAACTCGCGGTGATGCGAGTAGCCTACAAGCCATCGAAGAAAGGCTATTCGCGCTTAGAGCTGTAGCTAGGAAACATCGAACCGAGTGCGACCAGCTACAAGAGCTTGCAATAACGATGCACAAAAGGCTCGAATTGCTAGAAGATAATTCAGCAGAATTGCAGCGTTTACAAGAAGTCGCTGACAAGAATTACAACGAATACAACAACGCGGCGCAAGAACTATCGCGCGAAAGATACGACGCGAAAGCGTCTTTCGAAGAGAAGGTTAATGCAATACTACCCTCCATAAAATTGGAGCAAGCACGCTTTGAAGTAGACATAGAAAGTACAGCACCTTCGAGAACGGGATTAGAAAAAATATGCTTTAAAATCGCTACTATAGAAGGATACAAAGCAGACAAGCTAAACAAAGTCGCATCGGCAGGCGAGCTTAGCCGCGTGCTACTCGCAATAAGCGTAACGCTCGCAGATAGTGGGCTAGCAGATTGTCTTATCTTCGACGAGGTTGATAGTGGTATCGGTGGGGCAACAGCTAGTGCCGTTGCCAAGCAACTACGAAGGCTAGCCGAAAGCAGACAAATACTCGTCATAACGCACTCGCCGCAAGTCGCTGCTTGGGGAGAGCAGCAATTCCGAGTCGAAAAACAAAACCTTAGCCAAGACGCTTCAACTACAACTAGAGTAGTAGAGTTAAACACGCAATCTCGCTTGGAAGAAATTGCCAGAATGCTCGCAGGCGATTGTATAACCACGCAAGCTCGTGAGGCAGCTCGCTCGCTTATGGACGCTGCGGATAACGAAAATCAAAACCTGCATAACGATGAGGCATAAACAACTTAGGCACAAGATTTAGCTACAAGAATGAAAGAAATCTTAGATAGACAAGCAGAAATCGAACGCTTGCAAAAGCAGATAGAGCGAGCGAATCACTTATACCATGCTCAAAACAGCCCTGAAATAGACGATGCCGCCTACGATGCCTTGAGAAAACAGCTAGCAAAGCTCGTAAGCCTTTCGAAAACAGAACAAAGCCAACAAGCAAGTCCCCTCGTAGCAGTTGGAGCAAAACCTCGCGTAGGGTTTGGTGAAGTTCAACACCGTAAAGCCATGCTTTCGCTAAACAACGCATTTACAAAGACCGACGTGTTGCGCTTCATAAATGGCGTCAGGCGAGACTTGAAAATATCAGAAAGCACTGCTTTAGAGCTTATAGCTGAGCCAAAGATAGATGGACTAAGCGCATCGCTACACTATCACAAAGGCGAACTCGTGTGCGGGGCAACGCGGGGCGATGGGCTAAAAGGAGAAAATGTCACAGCTAACATCCGCACCATAAAAGATATTCCTAAAAAAATAAAGGATGTAGCAGAATTTTTAGAGGTGCGCGGTGAGGTATTCATTCCTAATGACGCATTCAAAAAATTATGTCAGAGCCAAAAAGAAAAAGGCGAAAAGGTATTCGCAAACGCTCGCAACGCAGCAGCAGGAGCCTTACGGCAGTTAGACCCAAGCATAACAGCAACTCGCCCACTAAGATTCCTCGCTTGGGGCATTGGCGCATTAACCATAGGTAAGGAGAAAAGCAGAAGCGGCGAAATGCAAAAACTGACAGAAGAACTAAAACAAAAACCAAGCGCATACGAACAACTCACGATACTACGAAACATCGGCTTACCCATCGTCGAAGCAAGAGTTTGCACCAACGAAGAAGACTTATTCATATACTTTCAACAACTGTCTGAAAGGCGAGACAGCATCAACTACGAGATAGATGGCGTCGTATACAAAATAAATAGTTCAACACAGCAAAGTATGCTGGGCGAGGGAAGTCACCATCCATTATGGGCGATTGCGCATAAGTTCCCTGAGACCTGCGTTAGAACTAGCGTGCAAAGCATCGAGGTACAGGTTGGGCGCAGCGGTGTGTTGACACCGGTTGCAATCCTAGCACCTGTTATGGTCGGTGGAGTTATGGTATCGCGAGCTAGCCTACATAACGAAGAAGAACTACGCCGTAAGGATGTAAGGGTTGGCGATTGGGTCGAGGTCGTGCGGGCAGGCGGAGTTATTCCGAAAATTCAGAAGGTATTGTTAGACAAACGAGCAACCGAGAGCATCGCTTTCACATTACCTCGAGTTTGCCCGTCGTGCGGTTCGCCTGTGCGTAGAACAGCGGGCTATGTCGCATTGCGCTGTGAACTACGAGACTGCCCTGCGCAGCGTATTGCGCGCTTGCGCCATTTTACCGCTCGTGAAGCTTTTGATATCGAGGGTTTAGGAGAAAAGTCACTTACGCTGTTTTGCAAAGTCGGACTGCTAAAGGAGCCGCACGATATTTTCAACCTGCATAAAGAGGAGGCACGAAAAAGAATACTTGCGCTTGAGGGTTGGCAAGAAAAATCGCTAAACAAACTATTAGAAATGATCGCCCAGAGACGTCGCATGCCTTTTGCGACCGTGCTGTACGCATTGGGCATCCCTAGTATAGGTGTCACCAGAGCAAGAGAAATCTCCATTAGGGCAAGGTTGAAAAGACAAAAATTCAACGACCTTGTAGAGCAAGCTACGATTCTAGCACACGATATGAGGCAAACAAAAGCAAGTCTGGACAAAATTACGCAAGATGCGAATGCACCAGAGGCAGAAAAATTTATTGAAACCTACGATTTAACACGCGAGGAGTTGATTGAAATACCTAGATTTTTTGCAAACGATGAAAACAAAGCTGCGGTTGATATGCTACTGCGCGAAGTTGAAGTTATCGAACTACAAGATGTTGGGTCTATCGATGCAGATAGAGCAAACAGCGAATTGAGTGGCAAGAGCATAGTTTTTAGCGGAAGCCTAGCAAGATTTGGACGCAACCAAGCAAGAAAAATGGCAGAGCGAGCAGGAGCTAGAACCGTCACTAGTTTGACTCACTCGACTGATTATTTAGTCGTCGGTGAAAAGCCGGGCAGCAAAATGAAGAAAGCCGAAGAAGCAGGCATCGCTGTAATAGACGAGGTAGAATTTATAAGAATGTGCGGTCAAGCATCGCAATAGTAACTATTTAATAGAGGATGAATACCTATAATAGATACGACACAAAAAACCTATATTATAATTTCAACGGTTAGCAAGGTAATAAACTACCCACAAGCTAAGCGCGACAAAAGAGAGAACTCGTAAGATAACGATAATCAACCGCAACCTAGGAGTGATGTCTGTAGCATCACGATTTGTGCGAATTAACGAACGCACCAGAGCCGACTGTGTCCAACCTGCTCCTAACCCGCTACCTTCATAGCGCAACGCCTCTAATTCTTTTAACGCGAGTTCGCGTTTGCGCTCGTGTTTTGCGTGCGCGGAGTTCTGCGAATGCTGTTTGGTTATTTTTTGTTTTTTAGTAGCCATTAGTATAGTTTAGAGTTCAAAAAACGCTAACTCCTTCGGTGACTCGACGATCTGGTTGTAGTAGAACGACTTCGCTTTTGCTGTTTGGAACGCCTAGGACTAGACACTCGCTACTTACGGAAGCGATACGTTTCGCTGGAAAATTTACTACTGCGATTACCTGTCGCCCGAGTAATTCATCGACACTGTACAAGTCTGTTATCTGAGCTGAGCTCTGCAGTTTACCTAATGGTTCTCCGAAGTCAATCACGAGAACATAGGCAGGCTTACGAGCAGACTTTAATGGTTCGCAACTATCTATAGTTCCGACGCGCAAATCGAGAGCAATAAAATTATTGTAGTTAGTTACTGGTTTAGCTGGCGGATTAGGCATCCTTTTCGACCTCGTCAGGCGACTGCAGGGTTAGGGACAATGCGTGCAGCTGCCCGAGCAACTCTTCTGCGAGCAACCGATGCACTGCGCGATTACGCTCTAGGCGAGACATACCTACAAAAGATTCCGATACAATACTAATCGAGAAATGGCTTTCCCCTTTCGCTGCCTGCTGTGCGCCTGCGTGCCCTGCGTGCGCTGGAGAATCGTTTACGATACTGTATTTTGCTGGAGAAAATTCCGCGACGATTTTTTCGTGGAGACGTCGTTCAATCGGACCTTCGCTGCTCGTCATAGTTTCATCCTAAATTCAGCTGTTGCTCACTGCTGCGTAGTTAGTTCTGATAGTTCGATAATTTTGCTTTCGTGTTCGATTAACGCACGACATTCTTTCAATGCATCGTAGATTTTACCTATGCCAACCTTATCTCGCAACCGAGAAGCGATAGGTTGCGCGCTCGGAGCTGCTGCCTCGTATTCTTTGAGACAGCGTTCGAATGTATCTATGTATGCGAGTCGTTCGTTTTCAAAAATGTACGCGCACTGCAAGGCATAGTAAACTCGGCGCGATGGAGACAATACATCACTCTCTTGCATTATCTCTTTACGACGCATGATATCTGCGTGGTTATGGAATATTAAAACAGTTGCATCCCCGCTATTTTCCAAGACGGCACCATTGACGACGATCCGATCTCCGTGTGGCAATTTCAAACGTAAAGGCATATTCGTGCTAAACTATTACCACCGATGCTCTCCTTATGCTAGTCATTTTCTAGAGTAAGCGAATTAGTAGAGAACAAAGTATATTGCGTACAAATAACCACAAGGCTCATCATAAGTCTGCTGTGATCAGAATGCGAAGTTCTAGAACTGCACGCCACCCCGGCGAGCATAGAAGTAGCGAAAATAGCAAAGAGTATCACAAGGAGTATTGGATGTATGGTATGCATTCGGTAATTGCTGCTTTACAAAATGGAGATCGTCAGTACTCACGCTTGCTTGCGAGCAGAGAAGCACTAGACTCGTTAAAATCTTCGCTATCGCAGCAAGTATACTCAAGATTGACTAGCTCTTCTGAGTTAAGCGTTGAAGTTGTAGCACGAGCGAAAATAGATGGGATGCTCCCTCCGCACAGTGCGCATCAATCAATAGCGTTGCTTTGCAAGCGGTTAAGAAACGCATCGCTTGAATCACTGCTAGTTAATTGCTCGCCATTAGGGGGCTCGCCCCCAGGGACATCACCCTCAGGGGTCGGGAAGAAATGCGTTGTTGTTCTAGACCGAGTTCAAGACCCTAGGAACATAGGAGCGGTTTTACGAAGCGCGTATTTTTTCGGCGCGAATGGAGTAATGCTCCCCAAGGCCCACACACCAAATGAAAGTGCTGTAATGGCTAAGGCTGCTAGCGGTGCGCTAGAGTTAGTGCCAATAGTGCGTACGAATTTGGCACAAGCTTTACGACAAATGGGTAGGCAAAAAAGTAAGGAAGGGATAAATGAAATGGCTACCAGCGAAGCAACTCATGCTGAACCGTGGGTACGAGTCGCATTAGAAACCGATGTTGAGAGTGCTACGACTTGGGAAGAGCAAAGTGAGTTTTTAGGCGATAGTTCAAAGGTTGCATTAGTTTTTGGATCGGAGGGTGCAGGGATACGACCGCTAGTGAGAAGGCAATGCGATATAAGTTTAGTTATTAAGAATCCAGCCGATAGGAATAGCAAATTTCATGACAAGTTTAAGAGTGCATCCAGCCTCCCATCTATCGATAGTCTCAATCTTTCTAACGCTGTAGCAGTAACACTTGCTTTGCTTGCCGCTAGCCGAATGAAATAGCTAAAGACACTAGACAAAAGTAGTTGCGAACGCTAAACATGGTTCAAGCATGAGCGCTTACCTGAAAACACTATGTGAGAAGCATAGGTGAGAAGCATAGGCGAGAAACATTAGCCCAAAAACATTAGCTTATAAACATTAGCCCAGGTAGCTCAGTCGGTAGAGCAGTGGATTGAAGATCCTCGTGTCGGTGGTTCGATTCCGCCCCTGGGCATTCTAAACAGCATTCTAAACAGCATTCAGCAACAGCATTATAGATAGAAATCAATGCTAATACTCCACTCTAAGCAAGAGATTGCGAGACACTTGTAGAAGTAACTAGTAGAAGAAGTAACAGCCAAAGTGCTACTCGTAAGACATGAAAGGTAAATTACCAGAAAGAAAAAGTAGGATTGTAGCACAGCATCATCCTCCCCATTTAGCGGGTGTTTTGTCACTACTTTTTCATCGCAAAAAACGGCGAGTCTATGTTGAGAGAAAAAGAACAGCTACTCTACAAGGGCTAAGCGGACAATTTGCTATATTCCTATTGTTTAGCCTAACTACGGCTTTTACAATATTGACTTTGTTCTTTATCTGGCAGATGCGGGTAGAATGGTATCGCTCAGTATGGCAAGAAAAGATAGCTTCACGAAACGAGAAGTCAGCAAAAACAGCAAGTGGAAACACTTTTCTAGCGGAACTAGAACATATCCAATCGCAATATCCGCAAGCTCGAATGCTGGACTTGCGAACTCCATGGCGCTACCGCGCCTTCTATCGCCTCCCTGCTCAAAACTCTCAACAGCCATTAATACTAATCGGTGGAAGTAAAGGAGAGGAAGAAAGGTTACTATTACTACAAAATGCACCTTCATACTTCACCATCTCATCGTTAAAAAAGTACATATTGTTAGTAGCTTTATTTGGAATATCATTATTGATTGTATTACTTTTGTGGTTTCGACAAAAATTTGTGCAGCCGCTAAGCGATACAGTTCAAGCTATGCATAAATTTACAAATGCCCCGGACAATTTAATGACGATGTTAATCGCCTCTGATAGAGCAGACGAGATAGGATTTCTGCAACGCGAGTTGACCAAGATGCAGGTTATGTATAGAATTAGCCTAAAGCAGTATCAACACCTTGCTGCTTTAGGGGGGGCGGTTACAAAAATTAATCATGACCTCAAAGGATTACTATCAACAGCGCTACTTGCGGGTGAGCAGGTTAATAAATCTGCGGATCCGAAGACGCGCAAAAAGATACGGCTTTTTATTACAATAGTAGAGAGAACAATCGCGCTATGCGAACAATTGCTTGTTTATGTGCGTACAGAAAAAAATCCTACCTTTATAACGCGCGTAAACCTATATGATTTATTAAAGTCATTGGGAGCAGATTTACAAATTTTGAGTAAAAGTAAAACACAAATAAAAATTAAATTAAAAAAGACTCTACCGGTACAGGGAAACTCTAACGAACTATACCGTGCGTTCAGAAATATTGGACAAAACGCAATTGAAGCAAAGGCGAATGCATTGATAATTACACTAGATGGCGATGATAAGCATGTACATCTTAATTTTATCGATGATGGACCTGGATTATCTGCTATAGCCTCTCGTTCTCTGTTTAAGGCATTTGCGCCTAGCTCTAAGATCGGCGGAAGCGGATTAGGATTGGCTATATCACAAGAAATTATTAAACAACACGGCGGTAGTTTAACGCTTGCAAAGAGTAGCGCTAAAGGAACGACCTTCCATTGCGTTTTTCCTATAGCACTTGGAACTAAAGAACTAAACAAAAAATTATAACCTAAAGTAGTAGCTGAGTTTATAAATTATGATGCAAATTCGCAAACATAAAATCTCGGTAAAAAAGGCTGTTGCGTTAAGTTATAAACCTACAAAACCTGAAGATTCGCCACTTGTTAATGCTAAGGGTAAGGGTAGCATAGCTGAGGCTATCATAGCACAGGCCAAAGAATATAACGTACCGATAGTGCAAAATACCGAGTTAGCTGATATGCTGTTGTTTATCAAAATAGGCAACGAGATACCTACAGAGACATTTATTGCAGTTGCTGAGATTTTGCGTTATGTATATGCTCTAAAAGGAGAAACGCCTCCGTTACCGTCAGGGAACCAGCGACAACATAGAGTTAAATAAAAAAGTAGAGTTATTCAAGATTAGTTACCGATAAAATTTTATATGGACTTCATAACCTATTTCAGTGCGATACTGCTAGTCATATTTTTACTAGCGTTGTTCGCCTATACCTTACGCTACATAGCGCAAGCTGGTAACCCGTTACGCAGTAGATTTTTTCAACAAATTCTACCACGCGAGCTACGCTTAAACCCACAGAAAAACAACGTAGAATTTAAGATAGTAGCTGTAAAGAGCATAGACCAAAGACGCAGAATAATCGCTCTAGATTTCGAGGAAACGCGGTACATACTATTGCTATCTTCTCAACAAGAACAACTACTAGATAAGATTAAACTAGATAAAAAACAAACGCATAAAAATGATGATTAAGCTAGCTATGGATAAAATACAAAGATTACTCGGAAAAGCAAAGTATAGGATGGTATATCGCATAGCTATTGTTATATTAATGGTTTCTATTTTTTTTCTACCTTTACTTTCGAATGCTCAAAGCATCTCAATAGACTTGGGACAAGGCGGTAGTATTACTGGGCGTGTAGTTCAGTTGGTAGTATTTTTAACTGTCATCACGCTGGCTCCATCGCTATTGATTATGGTTACATCATTTACGCGTATAATTGTGGTGTTATCTATTTTACGCACTGCCATTGGCACTCAGCAAACTCCACCCAATAGCGTAATGGTTAGCCTTGCTTTATTTATGTCATTTTTTGTTATGCAACCTACTCTACAAAAGGCGTATGATGATGGGATACAACCTTTAATCGCTGAGCGTATTAGCCAGCAACAAGCATATAAGCTAGCGTCTGCGCCTATTCGTAATTTTATGCTCGCACAAGTTCGTGAGAATGATTTGCGGTTATTTTTCGACATTGGCAAAATAGAAAATGTAGATAGCGCGGAGCAAACTCCTATGCGTGTTTTAATACCTGCTTTCATGATATCAGAGCTGCGACGAGCGTTTGAGATAGGATTTTTATTATTTATCCCATTTTTAATTATTGATATGGTTATCGCTTCGATTTTACTATCGATGGGTATGCTGATGATACCGCCTATAATAATTTCTCTACCTTTTAAACTTATTTTCTTCGTGCTAGTTGACGGTTGGAATCTTGTAGTTGGCTCGCTGGTGCAAAGCTTTGGTACATTTTAGGGTGTGTTATCGAGCCCTACCACATCTGATTTTTTACTTGAGGATGATTTATTTTCAACATTTCGATTTTTTATCGATAACAAAGAATTTTATTCGCACTTAGCGTGTGCTCTAAAGCATGTAGTTGCTCCAAACAGGTTATTATTGCTAGATGGAGAGGTTGGTACAGGTAAGACTTTATTTGCTCGTATATTAATAAATTCTTTACTAGATACGAAAGAAACTATTCCTAGCCCTACTTTTTCGTTATTACAACAATACCTTACCACGAGTTGCAAGATAGTACACGCTGATTTATACCGTTTGAGCGAATTAAATAATAATAGTAAGAAGTCGATCGAGGCAGCGTATGAGTTAGGGTTGCAAGAAGAGTTAGCTAGTAGTTTTTTAATAATCGAGTGGGCACGACAGCTACCTTGTGTTATTCGCAAGGCCATGCTAGTTCAGGCGCAGGTTATACGGTTAAGCTTGTTATTTTCTAATAAAAAAAATTGTAGTGAAAGTAGGATAGTTGATTTAAGATTACCTACCAATTTGGTTACGACTGCTTTGCGAAATTTACAAAGTTTATATAAAGGAGCAAGTAGCAATTCGCTGAATGTGCAGGCGCCTCATTCAGCGAGTATGCCTCCATCTACGAGGATTACACAAGCGTTTGTGCTCGCTGCAGGCTATGGCACGCGAATGCGCTCTTATGCTGGCAAGCCTAAGCCTTTGATTACGGTTGGTGGGCGAGCGATATTGTTACATATAATAGACAAGTTACTGCGACAAGGGATCGATGACATTTATATCAACTCGCACTACCGCGCCGAGCTGGTTACGAAGATTTGCACCGAGTTTACGAATGTGTCTGTTTTGCGTGAGGAGACTTTATTAGAAACGGGAGGCGGAATAAAAGATGCGTTGCCACTACTAGGAGGGGAAGCTTTCTTCGCTATCAACGGCGATGCCCTATGGTATGATCCAGCCGACACATATCGACATAAGAAGAGTCGGCATCGAGGGCAAGCAACAACATTATTGTCTTGCCTTGCACGGGCTTGGGAGCAGATAGATAAAGAAAGATTACCTGCTACTATTTTGCTCGCGTTGGTTGAAGAAGAGGGGGCTTGTGATTTTAGAGCCCGCGATAACGAATTTCCTATGCGTGAGTGTCGGAAGCCATTTCCCCTATTTTTTCAAAAGAAAAGCGAGCATACTGCGAAGGTAGATATTACGAAAACGAAGTACTGGCGTTATATTGGATTGCAGATACTAACTGCTCGAGCATTCTGCGACAGGTCTTCTGACGCCTCTAGCGTATTTTCGCTTACAGAGATATACGAACAAGAATCGAGAGCGGGAAGATTGTATGGTATTGTTCTTGGCAAACAAGACACTGTATTCGGCAACCTATCGCCCCCCCCTCGAGTTTCTTCATTTAAATCTCGACCTTCAGCTTCTATGTTATCGTCGAACTCATCTCTTGGCGCTGCGGATAAGTATGTTGATTGGCGAGGAGTATGGATGCATGTAAGTGATAAGGTTTCTCTACTACGAGCGCGGCGTCTTTGGAGTAGACTGAACGGCAAACAGCAAAAGTAGAAACGATAGGGATATTAGCTATGCCTCCGATACGCGGACGCCTAACCACGATTGAGATTGACTACCCGTTCATTGATAGGTTGGCGCAAGGCTTGATTGGAGAAGGTTCGCTATCTGGCATGCGAATTTTTCTTCCCACCCGCAGAGCCTGCATAGCTTTACGCGAGGCGCTACTACGCTATAGTGCCACCGCTGCTTTGTTGCTACCGCGGATTATTCCGCTAGGTGGTATGCTAGAGTTAGAGGCAGAGGACGATGCCCCCCGCACGAGGGTTTTGACATTGCAACGACGCTTGCTTGTTCTGCAGCTTGTAGAGCGATGGCAGCGCGTATCACAAACGAGTAGCATTGCAAACTCTCCTAATGCGCGTATAGCTACTGCGTTAACGAACGCCCTTCTCGCCCTGCAGGACGACTTGTTATTAGAGGAAGTAGACATCCAGAAAGCCTTAGAGGAGCCTACGCTAGTTCCGACTTCTTGTGCTCGACATTGGCGTGAGTCTGTTAAGTTTTTACAAATTATAACTAAGTCTTGGCCGCAGTTGCTCGAAGAGCGAGGCTTGATAGAACCAGCTAGCGAGCGTATTGAGTCTTTAAATCGGTTAGCGGATGAGATGAGAACCGAAGCTAATAGAGAGCGATTAGCGACTAGCACAGCGAGCCCCAGCGATGCGGTAATTATAGCAGGCTCGACGGGAAGCGTGAAAGCGACGGCTAGGCTTATGCGAGAAGTGCTTGGACTACCTAACGGTCGGGTAGTTCTTGCGGGCTGCCCTGCTACTTTTGCGCAAAATGCAGAGTTGTTCGAGCTTGCGAGTGCTAAGCTTACGCATCCATTTCATGCCTTTGCCATGTTGTTTAACTCTTGGAATATTCCGCGTGAGGAGCTTGCGTCGTTATTGCGTCCCTTTCCGATAAAAGATACGCCATCGCAAGCGCCTACGGAGCGAGTGCGCAGCCAGCTTCTGCTTGCATCTATGGCTGAATGCCCGAATATTGAAAAGCGGTTAGCGCACGAAGGGAGCACGGCTGCCTCTGATATTTCTGATGCGACCAATTTACGCCTGATAACCTGTAGCGACTCGCAAGAGGAAGCCGACATTGTCTCGTTGCTGCTACGCGAGTCGCTAGAGAAAGAGGATAGGCGAGCGGCGCTCATTACCCGCGACCGCGAGCTTGCGCGGCGAGTGCGCTCGAGGCTGCTAGGACAGTGGAATGTGCGTATCGAGGACACGGCTTCGTATAGCCTTGCATTTAGTGAGGCGGCTCGAGTATTTTCGCTGTTGTTGCAAGCGGTAACGCCTGAGCGTTCTCGCGAGGCGGACTCGCTTGCCGAGGAGTTGCCGCTAGATATATTTGCGCTGAAGGGTTTATTCGCACTGCTAGGAGGTGATGCAGCGAACGCGTGGAGTGCATTTGAAGCGCGAGTTTTACGAAAGCCTTCGCGTGACGAGCCGCGCAAAACCCAGCGAGCTGCGCGCGATTTGCGAGCGCTGCAGAGGCTACTTGCATCCTCTAGCGATAGCCTGCAAGCTCAACAGAGGTCGTTGCTCGAAAACCTACTAGCCTGCATTGCGAGATTTGCACTCGTTGCCTCGCGTTCGACTTCTCGTTGTGAACTGCTCAAAGCGCATAGTGAGGCGAGCGAGGCGATTGCGAGCTTAGCTGACGACAACGAGGGTCTCGACACGCCAGCACAAGAAGAAGGCTTATCCGCCCCCCTATACCGACTGGAAGGCGGTGCAGCACTAGCACGACTATTGGCTAGACTAGGTGAACATTGGCGGGAGGAGCGAGCAGACGAGCATCCAACCTCAGCCCAGGCATATCGGCAAACGCTGGAAGCATTACTAACAAGCGAAACGATGCCCGGGCTATACGCCTCGCATCCACGCATCGCTATACTCGGACCACTAGAAGCACGCCTGCTCGCGTTTGACCGAGTGATACTAGGTTGCATGGTAGAGGGTATCTGGCCGCGAGAAAGCGAGATTAGCCCTTTTTTACCTAATGCTGTTCGCGAGAAGATAGGTATGAAAAACAACCAGTATAGAATAGGACTGAGTGCGCTTGATTTTCTTAACTTCGCCAGCACCCCTAAAGAAGTGTATATAACGCGTGCCGAGCGCATAAACGGACGCCCGCAAGCGGCCTCTCGCTTTGTGCAACGGCTTGAAACTATCAGCGGAGCTCACGCTAGATTCCACGACCAAAGGCGACAAGACGAGCTTCGTGCTTGGTCGGCGCACCTTGCTAAGACGACAAACGACACGATAGCTAGTAGGAGTCAAAGGTCTAATGCAGCGCCTGCACCGAAAATAGCGAGTAGCGTTCCCGATAATTTACGGCTAGGACGGATAAATTTAACGAGTTTAGCCGACCTACTAAACGACCCGTATACGGTCTACGCACGGCAAATACTACGACTAGCGCCATTAGAAAAACTGCAGCAAGATGCAGAA
>JABAAW010000001.1:78264-106950 GCA_014238535.1 Alphaproteobacteria bacterium | reverse complement strand
TCACCTTATCTCGCCACCAATCCGCAGGCCTACGCGCATCACCAAAAACAGCCACCCCCTTGTAGATATTCAAGCCCATCTCTAGCCTGTAGGGTTGTATACCGTCCAATGGACGCAATAAACCATAAAGACCAGAGAGAATACGAATCTTCGATTGCGCCTGAGCTACGCTATCCCTATCCAACGCATACGAGTTCAAACCGATATAAGTATCACCACTAAACGCATACATAGCAGCACGCAAAAGAGGGGGAAAACCACCATTGCCATTGCTAGTAGCATTCCCATTAGCATCAGCGTACGCATCGTTCCCAGCAAATTGTTGAAATTGCGCGTAGCCTCGCTCGGCAATAGCAGCAGATACTCCCATAAGCTCGCGCAAGCCTGCAACATCGTAGCCTCGCATGCCATGCGCAATAAGCAAAGCATCGCTCGCAAAGCGAGGTCTGCTGTAACTAAAATGCTTGAAAAAAAACGGCGGCAATGGGCGTTCATACTCTAGCCTTTTCGCCGGCGATAGGAGACACAGCAAGTGCATAGTGGTAAAAAATCCTTGAGTTGTTTGTAACTAACCGCAGTGTACTAACTGCCCAAGTATATGCCTAAAGTATATGTCTAAAGTATATGCCTAAAGTATATCCGTAAAGCCTATCCGCAAAAAATCATTTTTTACTCTTGCCGACACTCGACAAAGAATCAGCTGCTTGGTGGAAAGCGCGCATCAAAACCATCACCATCGGTAGCCGTAAGTTACCTCTTACCTCCTCCAATAACGGAATCAAGCGTACAAAAGCCGCCTCGTTTGACTGATACCAGCGCTCAAGATTGGCAGCACCGTGCTTATCGTCATCCTTGTAGCTACCCTTACTATCGCTCGTAAGAACATGGTCGGTGAAGGACCACTGCATCTCCCACAAGTCATCGATAGCGTTAGAAAGCGCACGCTGCTGCCAAGGGTCGGCTACAACCTGCATGCTGTCAAGGGTCGTGCGAATTCGATCAAAGCCAAATTTCTCGCTGATCGCATAGTAGCAGACGCCTGCAGCTACCGCGTCAACCCCGCTTTTCTCCGAGAGTAGCGCGATGTCGCAAAATGTCGAGCGTAGCTTGAGTAATGAAAGGTCTTCCACCAAATCGCTAGCAGACTCTTCGTTGTCAGACTTCGGGGCAAAAATCTCCGCGCGCTCCTTTATCTCCGCCTTAAAATAATCCGGCAGGCGCGAGGGAAGGGCAGACAACGCAGCTATCTTCGAGGAAAAGCGAGATTCCACACGCTCTAACGAGGATAGGTCGATAGAACGGTGCAAAAACCACGCACCCAAGCGGAAAAGCAAGCGTTGCGATTCGTAGCGCATTCGCGTCGTTCGCACCGCCGAGGCGCTATCGTCCAAAGCATCGATGCGATCCCACAATTTCTGTAGCGAAAATAGCCGCGTCACTACAAAAATAGCGCGCGTAATATCAACAAAACTCGCTCCAGTCTCACGCCTTACCTCCGCAAGAAAACTAGCACCTAAGTGGTCTACCGTTAAACTCGTTATGCGGGTAGCGATGATCTCGCGCCGCAATGGGTGCTTCTTAATGTAGGGTAAAAAGTCTCGCCGCAGTTTCGGAGGGAAGTAGTCGCACAGCAATGTGAAAAGTTGCGCATCGTCCGGTAGAGTCGAATCCAAAACGCGCTCATACAGGACATTCTTCGTATAGCACAGCAAAACCGAAAGCTCAGGGCGCGTCAATGCCTTCTTCTCGTCACGACGACGATCTATCTCCTCATCGTTCGGCAATTCCTCTAGCTTACGCTCAAGACCAGCCTCGCGCACAAGATCGCGAATAAGCAGACGCTGACGCTCTATGCTACGCAAACCTAGCGATTCCATCATCGAAAGAACCTGACTCTGGCGATAGTTGTGGTGCAAAACCGAAACCGCAATATCGTCCGTCATACTCTTCAATAACGCTTGGCGGTCGCTCTCCGTAAGATCGCCAGCACGCTCAGCTAGTGCCAAAAGAATCTTGATGTTAACCTCGTGGTCCGAGCAGTCAACACCCGCAGAGTTATCTATCGCGTCCATATTGCAGCGACCACCCGCAAGCGCATACTCGACACGACCCGCTTGCGTCATTCCTAAATTCGCTCCCTCGCCAATTACTCGCGCTCGCACTTCCGAGCCAACAACCCTAGTCGAATCGTTCGCATGATCACCAATATCCGCATCGTTCTCGCGCGAAGACTTGATAAACGTACCAATGCCTCCAAACCACAGCAGCTCTACATCTAGTTGCAAAATACACCTCACCAAATCGTCCGGCGGAAGGCTATTACGGCTGATGGCAAAGCGCTCTCGAATCTCCGACGATAAGGGAATCGTCTTCGCGCTACGCAAAAATACTCCACCGCCTGCCGAAATAAGGCTCTTATTATAATTGTCCCAGCCCGCCTGCGAAGGTTGATCGAATAGCCTGCGCCGCTCCTTATAACTCTTCGTGGGATCAGGGTTAGGGTCTATAAAAATATGCTTATGGTTAAACGCAGCAATAAGGCAAATCCGTTCCGAGCCCAGCATCCCGTTACCAAAAACATCGCCTCCCATATCGCCAACACCAACAACAGAAAACGGTTCGCGTTTCCACTCGCAACCCATCTCGCGAAAATGCGCCGCAACGCATTCCCACGCCCCACGCGAAGTGATACCCATCTGCTTGTGGTCGTAGCCAAGCGAGCCACCAGAGGCAAAAGCGTCTTGCAGCCAGTAGCCTTTCGCAATCGCTATATCGTTCGCTATATCAGAAAAACTAGCCGTACCCTTATCCGCCGCAACGACAAGATAAGAGTCATCGCCATCCCAACGCACCGTGCGCGGTGGGCAGACAATCTTGTCATCGTGTAGGTTGTCGCTGATATCCAACATCGCGCTGATGAACGCTTGGTAGCAAGACACTCCCTGCTTTTGCCGCACCGCGCCATCCGCCGATGGATTCTTTAAAACAAAACCACCCTTAGCACCAACCGGCACGATAACCGCATTCTTCACTCGTTGCGCCTTAACTAAACCTAGTATCTCTGTGCGGAAGTCGTGAATGCGATCAGACCAGCGCAAGCCTCCGCGTGCAACCGGACCAAAGCGTAAGTGAGTCGCCTCAAAGTCACTCGCCGATACAAAAATCTCGCGCCAAGGACGGGGGCTCGGCAAAAAGCCTAGGCGGTCCGAGAAAAACTTAAAACTCAAGCATAGCATGGCGTCTTCGCTACTCGCACGCTCGCTTTGGAAGTAATTCGTGCGCGCAACAGAAGATATCGATTGCCATAGCAAGTGCAAAATACGATCATCCTCACGCGAGGATACAGCAGAGACAAGAACTCCTAAACTCTTCTCGCAAGCAGCAATCTTCTTTTCGCGCTCCGACTTCTTACAATCGGGGTCCAGTCTAGCGTAAAATAAAGCAACCAATTCCTCAGCAATCTGCGGGTAACGCGCAACAGAAAGGCTGATGAGCTGTTGCGAAAAAGGCACCGCCGCCTGACGCAAGTAACGCGTAAGCGAGCGTAACAACGCAACCTCACGCCAATCTAAATGGGTAAGCAAAATCAAGCGATTAAATGTATCGGTCGGGATTATCCCTTTTTGCATGCGGCGGAAGCACGAGGCAAATCTCTGCGCTAGGTCCGAAACTTTAGCCGCCGCCTCACGCGATTCAAGGCGCACACGGTAGAGCGTAGTATGCTTAACCTCGCCAGCAATTAACGGCGAGAGCGAATGCGGAGTCTCGGTGATCGTCTTAAAGCCTAGCGATTCTAAAATCGGCACCAACTCCGATAGGGACAAGCCACCGCGAACGCTCAATGCCAGCGAAAAACTACCACATCCAGCAGCAGTAGACGAAGTGGTGGGAGCAACAGCTACTTGCGTAAGAGAAAGCCCTACACCATCTTCGCGCGCAAAACTCTCCTCGCATAATAGCAAGTCCTCGATCAGGTGGCGGTTCGCATCGCTTGTTACTCCCTCTAACGCATCGTCTCGTGTATCGTCTTCGTAGTCTTGTATCTCCTCCCAATAGGGCGCGGGGAACGCTTGCGCGTAGCGTTTTAGCAAGCCTTCGCACTCGTCAGCAGGGAATGCCCGCTCTAGCGCGTATACTATCCGTTCTTCAACCGAACGCGCCGCGTTCGCAAGCAACGCCTCAACCGCTTGCTTGCTACCAGCTCCACTAGAGGGGGGTAACTGTGCGCTGTCTATTACAAAATGAACACGCGCCAAAGCATCCTCGCCTATCATCGCGCCCTCAGTATCAACGCTAGCCCTAAAGTGACGCGAAAGAATACGTGCAAAAACACGCTCTAACCCAACACCGTAGCTCTGCTTCGCCATGCAGACAACCGCCGCAAGATGATCTTGCATTCGCAACAACAACAGTTTAACACCACCGCGTTGCTGCGCCTCGCGCATATCATCGACATGCTCGCACAGCGTGTCTAGCGGTGCCTGCCACAGTAAAGCACGCGGGTAGAGCTGCAACAAATTCCTTACATGACGCGCCTTTTGCGAACGCGCAACAACGCCCAGCCGCGCTCCAACCGCGCGCAACTGGCGACGCAGAAGGGGCACCGATTCAAGGGGCGCATAAACACCCTTAGAGGTAAACAAGCCCGCTAAAACAAGCACTCCTTTACCCGAACTGTCCTTGCTCAACAAAACATCGAGCGGAACATCGCGGTGAACTAGAGAGTGGCGATCAGCTTTCAAAATCATAACACTTTCGTTGGAAGCTAAAAAATCTTGCATAACATGGGTCGATGAAAATAGTGCATCGATGCTAGCTCCCCACGACAAACCTTCTTCCTTGCCAGACCACTGCCCCTCCGCTATTCCCTTAGCAAGACCCGCAATACCATGTTCGTTGAAAATACCGTAGCCCGTTTGCTCGTCTCTAGCACGCTTACTGGCAGCCCCGTCGCGCAACAAGCCGAGAAAGGTCATATTATCCTCAAGCACCCACTGCAATAGGTCGATCGCCTCTTGACGCTCGAGCGTAGGGTTGCGTGCGCTCGAAGCCAAGTCACGCGCAAAACTCTGCTGCAGCTCCTGCGCGTGCAGGTCGAGATGCCCGCGCATCGTCTGCCAATCGCAAACCGCTGCGCGATTCTGCGCACATACAGCATCTACACCCGCGCCGATAGTAGCCCTGCGTTGTGGGTTGTCGCTACCGTAACACTGTAGCAACACAGCTGCAAAGGTAGCACCAGCGTCCTTGTCCGAAAATTGCCCCTGACCATCGCTACGACCGTCCGCCAAAAACACGCTTCGGGCTATCGATATATGCACAATGCGCTGTACCGATATGCTCTCGCGCGCAAAGTAGTTCGATAGCGAACTCGCCAAAAACGGCATGTTCTCATGCACTAGTAGAAAACTGAAACCGTGCCGCAAGCCAACTCCCTTATCATCAGAAGAACTGCCAGCGACAAAGCGCGTCTCGGCACGAGCATCAACTAAAGTTTTCGCAGCAGAGCGACTCGCAAGCTTCACACCCAAAGCAAACAGAGCCTCAGCATCGCGCATAAATACTCGCTTATCTATACGCGCCAAGTCCGATACTAGTAGCTCCGCTACTAGCATCTCTTGCAAGCGTGAAAGACCAACGCCGTGCTTCTTCTTGTCCGCCAGCGCGCGACAGGCGCGCAAAAAATTACCGTGCTCGGAACTCAAGTGCTCCCCTTCAACCAATCGCTTGTCGTTACGCTCCGTTCCCTCTCGCATTTGTGACATACCTCTCAGCTGTGTTATCGGCTAAATCGCATAGCCAGGTTGCAGTTCTCTAGGTTGCTTTTGCCTATACCTTTCTGCATACAAGTTTAATAAAATTTTCAGCGAAGTCGTAAGGACGATCTTCGCCATAAATTTTCTCTAGCTCTTCTGTGGTGATAGTTACTTGCGCTAATTTCTCGTATAGCTCGCGACGGTGAACTATCGTTGCCACAAAGATGTATCGCAAGAAGTGATCAGAGATAATCTCCTCATCACTTTGTCCAAAAGTTAACTTATACTTGCGTAAGCATTCGTCAAAAAAATCCTTGTCGTATAACATCGGTTTAGGATGCTCGCGCTGCCTGCGTAACAATATTTCTTCTTCTGCCGCGCTACAAGCCAAGTAGACTATGATGGCGTGCTCTGCGAGCTGCTGATAGACAGCGTCTCCCGATTTGACGACTTCGCAAAAACTACCCGTCGTGTCGTAGAGAATGGGTTGTGGAAATCGGGGTTGTTTTTCGTAAGCACTTCGGAAAAGACCTGGCAGACTATGTAAGCTTGCGAGTTCTGCCTCGCGATATTTTTCTTGTCTTTCCATAAATTTATCATAGGCAAAGCCACCATCCTGTTCAGAACCAAACTTGCCTATAAACTCTGCCAACATCTCCACGGGTTCTTGGCTCTCGTCAACGCCAGATTCACGCAATTCGTGTGATATGAGCGACGCTATTTCATTATCGGCAGATATGTATAAAAAAAAGCCGCTTTTACTAAGTCTTTCTCTTGTTTCTGACGGCATATCTTGTATCTCTTCTGCTATCTCTTCTGCGCTACTTTTCTGCCCGTATTTATCAGACCAATAGCTCTTGCCAATGCCAGACATGCCCATAAGCACTATCGCTGACGGATTGTTACCTTTAGCTTGCCAATGCAGATAAGGAGAGTCTTGATTCATAGATAGTTCACCCCTTAATTTATCTTCTTTTATATACCTTAATATAGTATCTTCACTTCTTCGGGTCGATAACAGCGCGTCCGCGAATTTTACCTACCAAAATCTGTTCCGCCAAGCTCGGCAGTTCGTCCAAACCATGTTCGTGCGCTATCGCCGCATAGTCCGCATCCGTAAAAATACTAGCTATCTTGTCCCACAAAGGCTTGCGCTTCTCAATCGGGTACATCGCGCTATCAACACCCAATATACTAACTCCGCGCAATAGGAACGGCAACACCGTCCCCGATAACTCAACACCAGCCGTCAAGCCAATCGAAGCAACAGCACCCTGCGCTTGCGTCTGCGCAAGCACGCGTGCGAGCGGAGCACCACCAACGCTATCGATAACTCCAGCCCAACGCGTCTTCTCTAACGGTTTGCGCGGATCCAACGGTTCGGAAAACTCGGCTCGTGATATAACCTCTCTCGCACCCAAACCCTTCAGGTAGTCGGTATTATCGCCACCGCTAGAGGCGACAACATCATAGCCCTCACGCGCAAGAAACATAATCGCAAAAGAACCAACTCCACCAGAGGCTCCCGTCACTAAAATCTGCCCCTTATCTCGTGTAACACCAACCTCCTGCAAGCGCGCTATCGCCTGCATAGCAGTCATCGCCGCCGTGCCACAAGCCATCGCCGAGCGAGCAGAAAAACCCTCAGGCATACCTACCGCATAAGACGACTTAGGGATACGCGCATACTCAGCAAATCCACCCCAATGCCACTCACCAATACGAAAACCCGTAACGATTACCCTATCGCCCGCAGAAAAAGAACCATCCACGCATTCAACAACCTTACCCGCAAGGTCGATACCCGGAACATGCGGATACTCGCGCACCAACGCACCTAAACCCTTGATCGCCATTCCATCCTTGTAGTTAAAACCACTCGCCTCAATTTCCAGAAGCAACTCGCCCTCCGCTAAATCCGAATCCGATAATTCCTCAACGCTTGCCGACACTCGTTTGTCTTCTGACGATAAAACTAATGCGCGCATATTATTATTCTCTCTTTACTAGTTGCCCATGAAAAATCAGGCAGTTTGAATCCATAGCAACTTGGATTTTAGAATAGTGAACACACTACACCCAAATCAACCGCACGCGCAAGGACACAAGAATAAAGTAGTAAGCACAACTCAAACAACAGAGAAGTCAAAAAAAGTAGCGAAAGCGAGAAAAAGTATAAGTCACGCTTGACGAACATAAGGGGAAGCGCTAGGGTAATGGCTGATTCGCTCGCAGATGATGCGCGCGAAGTAAAATTTCTGGCGGCAAACGGATTACGATCCGCTAATCCTCAGTTCCCTCCGCGCAAAGTGCTAAACGCGAACCTTGCTTCGTGCTCACGCAAAGTGGAGGTTGTCATAGAGGTGCGTGGAGTCGTGACTGTTTGGTGCTGTTTTTACATGCGATATGCATGCGATGAGCGCATCGCTAACATCTTCATCGTGTTTGGCTACAAGCTAGTAGCTAATCCGTTTCTGTCTAACCCATTAAAACCAATAACCATATCCTAAATAGATGCCCACCATTAACCAATTGGTTCGCAACCCGCGGCGAGCGAAAAAAACTCGCAACAAAGTCCCTGCTCTTGAAGCATGCCCGCAAAAGCGCGGCGTGTGCACTCGCGTCTATACAACTACGCCTAAAAAACCAAACTCAGCACTAAGAAAAGTCGCACGCGTGCGCCTGACTAACGGCTTCGAGGTGACCGCCTATATCCCAGGCGAGGGGCATAATCTACAAGAACATTCAATCGTAATGCTGCGCGGAGGGCGAGTCAAAGACCTGCCAGGCGTGCGATACCATATCATACGCGGAACTCTCGATACGCAAGGCGTCAAAGACCGAAAGCAAAGACGCTCCAAATACGGCATGAAAAAACCCAAGTAGTAGTACAGGTAGTAATAAAATAGCAAAATGGCCAGACGCAGAAAACCCGATAAAAGAGAACCTATACCAGACCCGCGATACCGTAATACCGTCGTCGGAAAATTCATCAACCAGTTGATGTTGGGAGGAAGGAAGTCTAAAGCCGAGCGTATCGTATACCGTGCCTTCGACGCAGCAGAACAAAAAAACAACAAGCCACCAGTAGAAACCTTCACAACCGCGTTAGAAAATGTACAGCCCGAGGTCGAGGTGCGCTCAAGGCGCGTCGGCGGGGCAACATACCAAGTGCCAGTCGAGGTCAAAGTCGAGCGCGCACAAGCTCTCGCTTTACGATGGCTGATCTCAGCCGCTAGAAAACGCTCAGAACAAACAATGATACAAAAACTAACTGGCGAGCTACTCGACGCCGCAAATAACAGCGGAAACGCCGTCAAAAAACGCGAAGATACTCATAAAATGGCAGAAGCTAACCGCGCGTTCGCTCATTACCGCTGGTAAAACTAAACCTAAAAACAATGAAATTTATTTCAAAATACTAAATAGCTAAACAAAAATCATCTAACCATAAAAATTAAAAAACACCGCTAAACATCATGACTCGCACAACAAGCATAGAGCACTACCGAAATATCGGAATCATGGCGCACATAGACGCAGGTAAAACAACGACTACCGAACGAATCCTATATTATACCGGGCGCTCATACAAAATCGGCGAAGTGCACGACGGAAACGCCGTCATGGACTGGATGGAGCAAGAACAAGAACGCGGAATAACCATAACCTCCGCCGCAACAACAGCATTCTGGAAAGACCATCGCATAAATATCATCGATACACCAGGGCATGTGGACTTCACTATCGAGGTCGAACGATCTCTGCGTGTGCTCGACGGAGCCGTCGCCGTATTCGATGCCGTCGCAGGTGTCGAACCTCAATCCGAAGCCGTGTGGCGACAGGCAGATAAATACAATGTACCACGAATGTGCTTCGTAAATAAAATGGACCGAATGGGCGCAAACTTCAGTAGGTGCGTAGACATGATCATCGAAAGGTTAGGCGCAACTCCCATAGTCATTCAACTGCCGTGGGGGGCAGAAGAAAAATTCCTAGGAATCATCGACCTAGTCAAAGCAAAGGCGATGCGCTGGAAGGCAGAAACCTTAGGCGCAGAAATGCTCGAAGAAGAAATACCAGACGAAATGAAAAAACAAGCCGCAGAAGCGCGCGAAAAAATGATCGAACTCGCCGTCGAAAACGACGACGAAACAATGGAAAAATATCTCGAGGGCGAAACTCCAAACGAAGAAACCCTGATAAAGTGCATACGCAAAGGAACAATCAACGGCAAGCATGTGCCAGTGCTGTGCGGTAGTGCCTTCAAAAACAAGGGCGTACAACCTCTGTTGGACGCCGTTATCAAATACCTGCCCGCGCCTAGCGACCTGCCTCCAGTCGAGGGCGAAAAAGAGGATGGAACAAAAATAACCCGACAGCCGAAAGACGACGAGCCAACATCGGTCCTCGCTTTTAAAATAATGAACGACCCGTTCGTCGGTTCTCTTACCTTCGCTAGAGTCTATTCAGGAAAAATCACCGCAGGGATGCAATTACTAAACACTATAAAAGACAAAAAAGAGCGGGTAGGACGAATGTTACTCATGCATTCTAACTCGCGCGAGGATATCAAGGAGGCTTGCGCAGGCGACATAGTCGCGTTGTGCGGGCTGAAGGATACAACAACCGGTGATACCTTGTGCGAAGGAAGTAACCCGTTGGTGTTGGAAAAAATGATCTTCCCAGAACCCGTCATCGAAGTCGCAATCGAACCAAAAACAAAAGCCGACCAAGAAAGAATGAGCACCGCACTAAACAGATTGGCAAGCGAAGACCCTAGCTTCCGAGTCGCCTCCGACGAAGAAAGCGGACAAACCATAATAAAAGGCATGGGAGAACTGCACTTAGAAATTATCGTAGATCGAATGAAACGAGAGTTCAAGGTCGAGGCAGACGTCGGGGCGCCTCAAGTCGCATACCGTGAAACAATTACCAAAAAAACCGAAGTCGACTACACACACAAAAAACAAACAGGGGGCGCAGGGCAATTCGCTAGAATTTCCATTATCTTCGAACCAGGCGAAAAAGGTTCCGGCTTTACATTCATTCCTAAAATAGTCGGCGGAGCCGTGCCTAAAGAATATATACCAGGGGTCGAAAAAGGATTAAGACAAGCTATGAATAATGGCGTGGTCGCAGGATACCCAGTCATAGATGTGCAGGCTACACTGTTCGATGGTTCGCATCACGACGTCGATTCATCCGTGCTCGCATTCGAAATCGCATCTCGTGCTGCTTTTCGAGAAGCAATTCCAAAGGCAGGCGCAAAATTGCTCGAACCCATAATGAAGGTCGAGGTAGTAACCCCAGAAGACTATATGGGCGATATCATCGGAGACCTAAACTCGCGCCGAGGACAAGTCGAGGCAATGGAACAACGAGGTAATGCAAGGGTCATCGAAGCACAAGTGCCTCTTGCAAATATGTTCGGATATGTAAACACTTTGCGATCTATGAGCCAAGGGCGCGCACAATATAGTATGCTCTTCGATTCATACGCTCAAGTGCCTCCAAATATAACAGAAGAAATTTGTGCAAAAAATAAATAAAATAAACAACACTAACGCTTACCAATAACCAAAACTAACTGATAGGAGACCCTAAAATGGCTAAAGAAAAATTCATTCGCAATAAACCTCATTGCAACATCGGAACAATCGGGCATGTCGATCACGGAAAGTCAACCTTGACCGCAGCTATTACTAAAATTCTTGCAGAACAAGGCGGCGCAACTTTCAAAAGCTACGAAGAAATCGACAACGCACCCGAAGAAAAAGCCCGAGGCATAACCATCAACACATCGCATGTCGAATACGAAACCGAAAAAAGGCACTACGCGCATGTCGATTGTCCAGGGCATGCCGATTACATCAAGAATATGATAACAGGCGCCGCGCAGATGGACGGTGCTGTGCTAGTCGTAAACGCCGCCGACGGTCCAATGCCTCAAACAAGAGAACATATCTTGTTGGCTCGACAAGTCGGCGTACCAGCAATCGTCGTGTTCCTGAATAAAGTCGATCAGGTCGATGATAAAGAACTGCTAGAACTCGTCGAAATAGAAATACGCGAACTGCTTACTAAATACGAATTCCCAGGCGATAAAATACCCATCATCTCAGGCTCTGCTCTCGCAGCACTAGAGGGACGCGACGAGGGAATAGGCAAAGAAAAAGTGCTCGAACTCGTAAAGGCGATCGACGAGCATGTGCCACAGCCAGATCGACCAAAAGAAAAAGACTTCCTGATGCCGATCGAAGATGTCTTTTCAATATCCGGACGCGGAACCGTCGTAACAGGACGAATCGAACGCGGGATGGTCAATGTCAATGACGAAATCGAAATAGTCGGGGTAAAAGAAACTAGGAAATCCGTTTGCACAGGAGTCGAAATGTTTCGAAAACTATTAGACTCAGGCGAAGCAGGCGACAATGTCGGCGTGTTGTTGCGTGGCATAAATCGCGAAGATGTCGTGCGGGGGCAAGTGCTCGCAAAACCAAAATCAATCACTCCGCATACAAAATTCATAGGCGAGGCATACATCCTAACTAAAGACGAGGGTGGGCGGCACACACCATTTGCCAATAACTATCGTCCTCAATTCTACTTCCGCACAACCGATGTGACAGGGCAGGTAACATTGCCTAAAGGCACAGAAATGATAATGCCAGGCGATAATGTAAAAATGGATGTCGAACTAATCGTTCCCATCGCTATGGATGAGGGATTACGATTTGCTATTCGCGAAGGCGGAAGAACAGTCGGCGCAGGTATCGTTACAAAGGTTATCGCGTAGTTATAACTCCTTATTCATAAAGCCATAAATCTTAAAATAATAACAATAACCTCTAAAGAATTATGGCAAGTCAAAATATACGAATTCGGCTGAAGGCATACGATCACAAAATGCTCGACCAATCTACATCCGAAATCGTATTGGCAGCACGAAAAACCGGCGCGCAGGTATTAGGTCCAATTCCCTTGCCAACGCATATCGAAAAATTTACCGTCTTGCGCTCACCGCATGTCGATAAAAAAAGCCGCGAGCAGTTCGAAATCAGAACTCATAAGCGTCTGATCGATATCATCGACTCAACTCCGCAAACCGTCGAGGCATTGTCAAAACTTGACCTCGCAGCAGGAGTCAAAATCGAGGTCAAAATCTGAAAACATGCAAAAACAGCAAACAGCAAGTAAAAGGTGCGGCGTGCTGACACAAAAAGTCGGCATGACGCGCTTGTTCGAGGAAAATGGGAGGCACTCGCCAGTATCCCTACTAAAACTGGTCGACACGCGCGTGCTAGATGTACGCCAAGATAGGCAACTCGAAAATAAAAGCATTCGCGGAAGACCGCTCGCAGGGGAAAGCATAGAAAAAAAATTCAATGTTCTGGTCGCAGCAGGCGCACAAAAAAAAAGCAGGCTAACCAAGCAAATGCAAGGAGTCTTCGACAAGGCGCAATCGCCACCGATGCGCAAAATCGTTAGCTTCAAGGTATCAGAAGATTGCCTGCCTGCAAGGGGGGCGGAAATATCCGCATCGCACTTCGTAGAGGGACAACTCGTCGATGCTACCGCAATATCGATCGGAAAGGGATTCGCAGGTGCCATGAAAAGACACGGATTCAAAGGCTTGCGCGCAACGCACGGCGTATCCGTATCACATAGAAGCATGGGATCAACCGGAAACCGCGAATTCCCGGGTAAAGTCTTCAAAGGAAAAAAAATGCCAGGGCGAATGGGTGGGAAAAAGGTAACCATTCAAAATTTGAAGGTCGTCGCGCTCGACGAGCAGCAAAACCTGATATTGATCAAGGGAGCGGTGCCCGGCGCACGCGGGGGATGGGTCGTCGTAAGGGATGCCATCAAAAAACCCTTGCCAGAGGGCGCGCCAATGCCAATCGGGGCTAAAAGTAAAGGCAACAGCGAAAATACTAAACAAACTAAAGCCGTACAGGTCGAAGGTGAAAGCACTAGCGATGCTTCTCCTATACAAACCGTAACCGTCGCTGAAGCAACAGCTAACGGGGGTAGTTAAGCATAGTCATGAAAATTGCGCTACACTCGTTGGAAGGAAAAAAAGTCGGCGAAATGGAAGTCTCCGAGCAAGTATTCAACGCGCCATTGCGTACAGACTTGCTCGCGCGAGTCGTCAATTGGCAGCTCGCAAAAAGGCGCGCAGGCACGCATAAAACAAAAACACGAGCAGAAGTAAACGGCAGCACTCGTAAAATCATGCGCCAAAAGGGCTCAGGCAGTGCACGCAGATCAACGCGCAAAGTCTCGCAATTCCGCGGCGGGGCTCCTGCTTTCGGACCAAAGCCTCGTAGCTACGAACACGGAATTCAAGACAAAGTACGTAGGCACGCACTTTGCTCCGCAATTTCCGAAAAACAACGAGAAGGAAAACTGTTCATCATCGAACAAGAAACGCTAGAAAAGGCTAAAACTAACCTGTTTGTACAGAAACAACGCGCATGGCCTGCCTTAAAAAATGCCATGATCGTGCTCGGTGAAAAGCCAGATCGCAACTTGCAACTAGCAACTAGAAACATTCCGCAAGTCATGCTCATAGCGCAGCAGGGCTTGAATGTCTATGACATCATCAAATACGACGCTCTGCTACTTGCCAAAAGCGCGATAGGTGAGGTCGAAAGAAGGGGAAAAGGCAAACAAGCAATAAAAAGCGAAGGTAGACCAGAGGCTAGCGCATGAGCTGGAAATTCCTATACAAAAAAAGTGTCTCCATGGCAAAGTCACTTTCTATCTTGGACAAGCCTCTGATAAGCGAAAAGGCTACATTCGGTGCAGAAAGAAACGAGGTGACATTCCGTGTCGCTACGAATGCCACAAAACCAGAAATACAGGCAGCGGTCGAAAAAATATTCAAAGTCAAAGTGCAATCCGTAACAACATCGCGCTTGAAAGGAAAAGTAAAACGCTTCCGCGGAAAAATAGGAAAGCGCAACGATACAAAAAAAGCTTTCGTGCGCTTGAAAAAAGGCGAAACGATCGACATCGGCGCAGGTGCCGTAACCAAATAGCGCGGGTAAGATAAAATGGGATTAAAAGCTGCTAAACCTACATCTCCAGGACGACGCGCGCTTATAGCTATAACACGCGAACTCCTGTATAGAGGAAAGCCTCACAAGGCGCTGACGCAAGGGAAAACAAAAAGCGGGGGAAGAAATAATCGTGGAAGAATAACCTCACGACATATCGGAGGGGGGCATAAACAAAAATATCGCATAATCGATTTCAAGCGCAAAAAACAAGATCAACCAGCTGAAGTCTTGCGAATCGAATACGACCCTAACCGTACTTGTTTTATCGCGTTGCTGAAATACTCCGATGGCGAGCACGCATATATCCTCGCTCCACAAAAATTAAACGCAGGAGACAAGGTTTTATCCGCTAGCAAGGTTGATGTGAAGCCCGGAAACGCCGCACCACTAGCATCCATCCCAATCGGAACCCTCGTGCATAATGTCGAAATGAAAGAGGGCAAGGGCGGACAACTAGCTAGGGCAGCTGGTGGTTTCGCGCAAATAGTCGGACGAGACAAAGGATTCGCTCAAGTGCGCCTAAAAAGCGGAGAAGTGCGATTGGTAGATGGCAGGTGCATGGCTACTATCGGAACGCTTTCTAACCAAGACAATAAAAATACCAAACTAGGAAAAGCCGGCCGTACAAGATGGCTCGGCAGAAGACCTTCCGTGCGCGGCGTCGCTATGAACCCAATCGACCATCCGCACGGTGGGGGAGAGGGAAAAACTTCGGGTGGTAGGCATCCCGTAACTCCTTGGGGGAAGCCTACTAAGGGTAAAAAAACTCGTAAAAACTTCACTTCCGATAAACTGATCATTCGTCGTAAAGGGCGAAAACGTTAACCAAAAAATAAATAGGATAAGTATATGCCGCGCTCCGTATGGAAAGGTCCTTTCGTCGATGGTTATCTGCTAACCAAAGCTGAAAAAGTGCGCTTGTCAGGGCGAAAAGACCCGATCAAAACTTGGTCACGGAGATCAACCGTGTTACCGCAATTCGTCGGGCTGAATTTCGCCGTACATAACGGGCGGAAGTTCATTCCAGTTTTCGTAACCGAAGACATGATCGGACATAAATTCGGCGAATTCGCTCCTACTAGAACTTTCTACGGGCACGCAGGAGATAAAAAGGCGAAAAGGTCTTGAGATAAAACGCATGGACAAAAATAAAAATACGCCGCCGCAGAACTCGCCAAACTCACAAAAGGCAAAGTCAGAGGCAAAGTCTTCCTCAAGCACAGAGGCTAATAAAAGCAAAGCCATTGCTAAAAACGCCGCGACGAGCGGTAGCCGCAAAAGTAGCAGCAAGAGTAGCGCGCAAAATCTAAAAGCAGAAAAAGAGAGTAGTCAAACCCTCAAGCGCGAACTTGTTCCCTATGGCAAAGGCGAACGCGAATCACGAGGCAAAGCGCGCATGCTGCGCACTAGTCCACAAAAACTAAATGATGTCGCACGAACAATTAGGCAAAAGCCAGTCGAAACAGCTATACAGGAGCTACGATTCTCTAAAAGGCGAATCGCCACAGCTGTACTTAAACTTTTACGCTCCGTCGTCGCAAACGCCGAAAACAACAAACAACTCGACGTCGACCGTCTAGTCGTAAAGCAGGCATGGGTAGGAAAGTCAGCACGTCTGCGAAGATTCGCTCCACGGGCAAAAGGACGTTCCTCAATGATTATAAAAGAATTTAGCGCGATAACCATCATCGTCGAAGAAGTAGACGAAAAAGCATAAAGGATACTGAAAATGGGACAGAAAATTAATCCAATCGGCTTTCGTGTCGGAATCAACCGCGGATGGGACTCACGGTGGTACGCGGGGACAAAAGACTATGCAAAATTACTACACGAAGACCTAGCTCTGAGAAAATACCTGTACAAAACTCTAAAGGGCGCTTCTATTTCAAAAATTTTGGTCGAAAGAACCGCTAAAAACCCTTCCGTTACTATCTTCTCTGCAAGACCCGGTGTAATAATCGGAAAAAGAGGCGCCGATATCGAAAAACTTCGCGCCGAACTAAAAAAACATACCGGGATGGAAGTGTCTCTAAACATACAAGAAATACGAAAGCCCGAACTCGACGCAAAATTAGTCGCCGAAACAGTCGCTCAACAGCTAGAAAGAAGAATAGCTTTCAGAAGAGCCATGAAAAGAGCCGTTCAAAATAGTCTGCGGATGGGTGCGTTAGGAATTCGAATCAACTGCTCCGGACGCTTGGGAGGCGCCGAAATCGCTCGCATGGAGTGGTACCGCGAAGGACGCGTTCCTCTACATACCCTAAGAGCCGATATCGATTACGGTGTCGCAAGCGCAATGACAACATACGGCGTGTGCGGCGTGAAAGTGTGGATATTCAAAGGTGAAATAATGTCTTACGATCCTACAAATAGCGACAAAAAAACTAACGCAACAACATCTATTGCATAATCATAAAACAAAAGTAAAACCATGCTAATACCAAAAAAACCAAAGCATCGGAAAGTGCACAAAGGCAGAGTGCGCGGATGCACCAAAGGCGGAAGTAGGCTAAACTTCGGCTCGCACGGCTTAAAGGCACTGTCAAGCGCACGCGTAACTTCAAGGCAAATCGAAGCCGCTAGGCGCGCGATAGTTCGTCATATTCGCAGACAAGGAAAAATCTGGATACGAATCTTCCCAGACATTCCAGTATCTAAAAAACCCATCGAAGTTCGCATGGGAAAAGGAAAGGGATCGCCAGAATTCTGGGCATGTCGCGTGCAGCCAGGGCGAATCATGTTCGAAATGGAAGGGGTGACTGATGCGCTCGCTACCAGAGCATTGGGGCTAGCCGCCGCAAAACTACCAGTCGATACAAAAGTCGTCGCGCGTATCGCACACGAGGGAGGAAAGGTATGAATCAAGAAGTTACAAAAAATACACGCAAACAAGGTAGCGTAAACAAACTCTTCGACGCGCTTAAGCGTAAAAGCGACGACGAACTGAAAGAGCAAATCATAACTTTGCGAAGAGAAAAATTTAACCTCCGCTTTCGACAAGCGCAAGGACAGCTAGAAGCTCCTCATACATTGCGGAAGGCAAGGCGGGAGATCGCTCGTATAAAAACTTTACAAAATCAAAAATTAAACGCTCGCAAGGAAGGATAAATGCCGCGACGAATTTTACAGGGACAAGTCGTGTCTGAAAAAAACGATAAAACTATTACCGTTCTCGTCGAAAGACGGGTGCGTAATCCATTGTACAAAAAGGTCGTTCGAAGGTCTAAAAAATTAATGGCGCACGATGAAAATAACCAAGCAAAAGTCGGACAAAACGTCCTCATCAGAGAATGCAGACCAAAATCTAAAAGAAAGTGCTGGGAAGTCATCGATAGAAAAAATGAGGAGGAGCAAAAATGATACAGATGCAAAGCCAGCTATATGTCGCAGACAACTCGGGCGCTAAAAAAGTGCAATGCATAAAGGTCTTGGGGGGCTCTAAACGAAAGGTCGCTAGCGTCGGCGACATCATCGTCGTCGCTGTAAAAGATGCATTGCCTAGGGCAAAAGTCAAAAAAGGTGAGGTGCTGCGGGCAGTAATCGTGCGCACAGCATATCCAGTGATACGGCGAGACGGTTCTGTTATTCGCTTTGATCAAAATGCTGCCGTGTTGGTAAGCAAAGCAGGTGAGCCGATCGGAACGAGAATCTTCGGACCAGTCGTGCGTGAATTGCGTGCTAAAAAATATATGAAAATAATATCATTGGCTCCTGAGGTAATCTAATGGCAGCTAAAATTCGTAAAGGAGACAAAGTCTACGTGCGATCAGGGCGCAACAAAGGTGCTAATGGCGAAGTCTTGCGTGTAATGCCTGCAAAGGCTCTCGCACTAGTAGGCGGAGTCAATCGAGTCAAAAAACACACAAAGCCAACCCGCGATAACGACGGGGGAATCATCGAAAAAGAAATGCCGTTACCTCTTAGCATACTGATGTGCCTCGATCCTAAAGACGGAAAGCCCGTGCGAGTAGGATTCAAAACAGAAGACGGAAAAAAAGTGCGAGTCGCTAAACGATCAGGACAAGTGATATAAAATAAGTATGAATACCACAAACGAAAATACAGCCCTCAACGAGGATAAGGGCAATTCGAAAGCGCAGAAATACTCGCCACGCTTGCAAACTCTGTACATGAAAGAATTGCGACCTAAACTAGCCGAGCAGCTCGCTTACAAAAATATCATGCAAGTACCAAGACTCGATAAGGTGTGTCTGAATATGGGAATAGGCGAGGCTACAGCTGATCGAAAAAATTTGGAGCAAGCTATGGCAGACATGGAACGCATAGCAGGGCAAAAACCAACCATAACTCGCGCCAAAAATGCTATCGCCGCTTTCAAACTAAGACAAGGGCAGGGAATCGGATGCCGTGTAACCTTGAGAAAGGCAAGAATGTACGAATTCATCGATCGTCTTACAACCATCGCTTTGCCTAGGGTCAAAGACTTTCGTGGCTTATCTCGAACTAGCTTCGATGGAAGAGGAAACTACGCTTTGGGATTGCGCGAGCAAATCGTCTTCCCTGAAATCGAATACGACAAAATCGACAAAATACGAGGCTTAGATATCATCGTATGCACAACCGCAAATACAAATAACGAAGCCATCGAATTGCTACTAGGGTTCAATTTCCCTTTCGTGGATGCAAAAAAATCTTCGCAATAACAAACTAAACTTATCTCATAGTGAAATTCTGCTAGAATAACCATCTACAGTAAAAGGAAAAACAAAAATGGCACGAAAAGGAACTACCGAAAGAAATTTAGCAGTCGCTCGCAAAATCGCCGAATACGCAAGTAAACGCGAAAAATTACGCAAAATCGTGCGCGATCGATCGCTCCCTCTAGACGAAAGATTAGACGCGCAAGTGCGCTTGGCAGCGTTGCCTAGAAATTCTAGCAAAACTCGCTACCAAAACCGTTGCGTCAGCACCGGCAGAGCTAGGTCTTACTATCGTAAGTTCCAAATCTCGCGAATCTTGTTGCGCGAACTAGCATCAAATGGATTGCTACCAGGCATGACTAAATCTAGTTGGTAGAGCAAAGCCATAACTCGTAAACCAAATCTATAAATTGAAAGACAGATAAATTCTATAAACCGCAACTCTTAATCTTACATACCATACTAAACTATCCTGCATTATGTCCTTAAACGACCCCATCGGAGACTTGATAACAAGAATACGCAACGCGCAAACCGCAAGGAAAACTAGCGTGAGTGCTCCTTCTTCTCGCCTGAAAGCCGCTTTGCTCGATGTATGCACACGCGAGGGATACATCCATGGCTATAAAATCCTAAAAAATAATCCGCAAAAGCCAAACATCAAGGTATCTCTAAAATACGCCAATAATACTCCCGCAATCAGCGAAATACGCCGTGTGTCAAAACCAGGGCGGCGCATTTATGCAAAAGCAAGTAATATCCCTAGGTTCTACAACAACTTGGGAATCGCCGTGCTGTCAACACCGCTCGGCTTGCTATCCGATGCAGAAGCGCGCAAACAAAATGTCGGCGGCGAAGTTCTATGTCAAATATTCTAAAAAACCACGCAGAAATAACAAGGTAGAGAAATGTCACGCATCGGGAAAAAAAATATCTCGATACCGCAAGGAGTCGAAGTCGAAGTGCAGAAAAACCACCTGACCGCAAAAGGAGAACGGGGTGCCATAGATGTTCCACTATCGCACTTGATCGAAACAACGCTCGGCGGAGACTCCATCTCGTTAAAACCAAAAGGCGACGCTAGAGGCGACGCTAAAAGAATTCGAGAAATGTGGGGAACCATGCGGCAAATGGTCGAGCAAGCCGTAATCGGCGTGTCAAAAGGCTTCCAAAAACAATTGGTATTCGAAGGAGTCGGATACAGAGCAAGCGTAGTCGAAAAAAATCTGAAACTATCTCTAGGATACAGCCACGACATAATGTTTCCAATCCCAGAAGAACTTACGATATCGGTTACTAGCGATCGCAACAATATCATAACCATCGAGGGAAATAATAAACAGCAGGTAGGACAAGTCGCTAGTAGAATTCGCGCAATGCGACCCGTCGAGCCATACAAAGGAAAAGGGATTCGCTACATCAACGCTTTCGTCAGGCGCAAAGAAGGTAAAAAGAAATGAGCAATAAAAACCAAAAATCATTCGATAGACGCGCTACACGCAGAAGAAGGCACTTGCGAAAGACCGCAACAAAAGGAAGATTCCGCTTGTCGGTATTCCGATCACATAGGCAAATCTATGTGCAGATACTTGACGATGCTAATCACAAAACTCTCGTATCTGCTGCAAGCTTGGAAAAATCGCTAACGCCTGAAGGCGGCGCAGATCAAAAAGCAGCAATAAAAATTGGGGAGGCTATCGCCAAACGCGCACTGCAAAAAAATATCCGTAAAGTCTATTTCGACTGTGGCGGCTATCGCTACCACGGACGCATCAAGGCTCTCGCGCAAGCAGCACGCGAAAATGGGCTGGAATTCTAATGAATACACATAATAAAATTAATACACCTATATGAAAATACTATTATGACATACCATAGCAAAGATAATAAAAGTGAAGAAAACGACTTAATCGAAAAGCTAGTTTCTATTAACCGCGTTGCAAAAGTCGTGAAAGGCGGAAGGCGTTTCGGTTTCGCCGCTCTCGTCGTCGTCGGAGACGGGCAAGGAAAAGTCGGAATCGGAGCAAACAAAGCCAGAGAAGTGCCAGAAGCAATCCGTAAAGCTTCAGTACACGCAAGAAAAAAACTAATCCAAGTCCCCTTGCGCGAAGGACGTACTCTACACCACGATATCTTGGGTAAGTTCGGAAAAGGACTCGTGATGATGCGTAGCGCTCCAGCAGGTACAGGAATAATCGCAGGTGGGCCAGTACGGGCAGTATTCGAAGCCTTGGGGGTATCCGATGTAGTCGTCAAGTCGATAGGATCATCAAACCCGCATAACATGATAAAGGCAGCTCTAAACGGCTTGATGCGATCTTCATCTCCTAGAAAAATAGCGCTGCGTAGAGGAAAAAGAGTGGCAGATATAATACAAGAGAGAAACTGGAAGCATGGTGCAAAAAATCAAGAACACCAAGCATCGTTAGAGGAAGCACAAGAACCACAGCAAGATACACACGACGAGGCAGAAAACGAAAATGATGACAAAAACACCTGATGCGAAGCTGCCAAAAGAAAACTCCAAAAAAGGCACCATCTTGCGAGTCAAGCGCGTGCGTAGCGCAATTAGACGACCGCAAAAACAGAAGGATACCTTGCGCACATTGGGGCTATCGCGTATGAATAAAGTGCGCGAACTACCAGATACTCCATCCATTCGAGGAATGGTGAATGTCGTCGCGCACCTGGTACACATCGAAAATGACAAAAAATAATCGTAGCATAAAAGTAACAAAAGAATGAATCATGGTTATGAAACTAAACGATCTTAGGGATAATAAAGGCGCTCGCCATGCTCGAAAACGCAAGGGACGCGGTATCGGCTCAGGTTTAGGTAAAACCGCAGGCAGAGGGCACAAAGGACAAAAATCTCGTTCAGGGGTCTCCATCAAGGGATTCGAGGGCGGACAAATGCCCATATACCGCCGCTTGCCTAAAAGAGGGTTCACAAATATCTTTCGTAAAACTTGGGCAATCGTAAACCTAGGCGCAGTGCAACGTGCGATCAATGAAAAAAAAATCACCGACAATAAGATAATATCAAGCGAAATACTACACCAAGCCGGACTCGTGCGAGCAAACTTACCTGTACGATTGTTAGCAAAGGGAAAAATTACCTCACAAAAAATTACCTTCGAGGTAGCAGCTGCCTCAAAGTCCGCACTCGAGGCGGTCACCGCTAATGGCGGGCAAGTGAAAATAATCCCTTTCGATAAAAAAATAAAACCTAAAAGCGAAACAAAAACTGATAGACGGCGAGTCAAAAAAGTGGCTAATAAAAAACTACTCGCCGAAAAAGCCGCGCGCGGAGAGTGCAAACCAAAATACATAAAGAAGCACTCTAAAAATAACAACGCGCAAAAAAAATCTTAAATCTCAAGAAAACAAAATCGGCTCGCTTCTATTTAACTCAACGCTATGGCAAACGTACAAGACCAAAAACGATTCGCCGAACGCGCGTTTGCTAGCTTCGGCAAAGCGCACGATCTAAAAAAACGCCTGTGGTTTACGCTCGGTGCGCTTATCGTATATCGCATCGGTACTTATATTCCACTGCCAGGCATCGACCCCGTTGCACTAAAACAGCTGTTCGACCAGCAACAAGGCGGTATTTTGGGAATGTTCAATATGTTCTCCGGTGGAGCGCTCAGTCGAATGACCGTCTTCGCACTTAATATCCTACCCTATATCTCTGCATCCATCATAATGCAGCTGTTAGCGGCATCCGTTCCATCTCTCGAACAGATGAAAAAAGAAGGCGAAGCCGGAAGAAGAAAAATCATACAATATACTAGATACGGAACCGTAATACTCGCCGCTATGCAGGGATATGGAATCGCCGTCGGGCTAGAAAGTAGCGGAGGAGTCGTGTTACAACCAGGACTATCCTTCAAAGTTTCTACCGTCGTTAGCATCGTCGGAGGAACAATGTTCTTGATGTGGTTGGGCGAGCAAATAACGCAACGCGGTGTTGGGAATGGCATATCTTTAATAATATTCTCTGGTATCGTCGCTAACTTGCCAATCGCGCTAGCGGGAACTTTGGAGCTTGGAAGAACAGGCGCATTGTCCAGCCCGTTCTTACTAATCTTGGCGGTAATGGTCGTCGCCGTCATCGTCGTTATCGTCTTCGTCGAACGAGCGCAGCGTAGGTTGCTAGTGCACTATCCAAAGCGGCAACGCGGAGCGCGCATGCAGGGAGCTGAGGCGACACATTTGCCTTTAAAACTGAATACATCAGGAGTCATACCTCCTATTTTTGCAAGCTCAATCCTATTGATGCCGTTAACCTTCGCAAACCTCAGTGTTGCAAGCGGAGAACAGGGAATCATGGCAACGCTCGCAGCCTTGCTCGGGCGCGGGCAACCCTTGTTCCTAACCTTGTACAGCTCGCTCATCCTATTTTTCGCCTTCTTCTACACCGCAATCGTATTCAATCCACAAGACACCGCAGAAAATTTACGCAAGCAAGGAGGAATCATACAAGGTATAAGACCGGGCGCGCATACCGCAGATTACCTCGATTTCGTGCTGACGAGGCTAACCCTCGTCGGTGGCTTATACCTCGTAGCCGTATCATTGCTACCAGAAATACTAATCTCGAAGTTCGCTGTGCCATTCTACTTCGGGGGTACAAGCTTGCTTATCATCGTCTCTGTCACCATGGATACAGTCGCACAAATACAGGGGCACCTGATGTCATACAAATACGAAGCACTGATGCGCAGGTCGGGATTTAACCGCTTGCGAAAATGAGGGCTAGCATAAATATAATATTTTTGGGCGCACCGGGGGCTGGTAAAGGTACGCAGGCGCAGCTGATAGAAAAAAATTGGGATTCAAAGCCCTTAGCGACAGGTGAAATGCTACGGAGAATATCCAGCAATATGACCTCCGACGATCCTCTACCCGCTAAATTACGGCAAATTATGGCGGAAGGGCAACTGATACCTGACGATACGATGATCGAGTTGTTGCAGCAGGAGATTGGCAGGGAGAAATACAAAAACGGTTTCATACTCGACGGCTTCCCGCGTACCGAACCGCAAGCGATCGCGCTTGAGGAAATGCTTGCGAAAAACGACTTGCGAATCGACGCCGTAATAATGCTAACCGCCGAAGAAAAAGCCTTATGCGAGCGTATTTTGGGTAGGGTCTTTTGTTCCGAGTGCGGTGCTAATTTCCACACCTCGCTAAACCCTCCCAAGCAGGAGGGCTTGTGCGACGCTTGCAACACTAAACTAGAGCGGCGAAAGGATGACAATCTCGAAACGCTACGCAAACGTCTGGATGTATTTCACGCACAGACAGAGCCGATCCTCCCATACTATAAGGAAAAAGGGCTACTAACTACGATAGACGGTATGCGTGAAATCGCGCAGATAGCTGAAGATATTCAAAACACGCTCGCAAGCATACGCAAGTAGCGCACGCTTACCAAAACTATAACATCAAAATACAAAGGCGGGCTGGTCGGAAAACTCCGCAAGAAGCGGGGCTTGCCCCTCGCATAGCGACTCCGTACTAATACAGCCACTCGCGTCCTTACGCATGCGGATAACCTCGCCAGTATCATCATCGCCAATACGCAACGCTACCAGTTTGCCACCAACCGCAAGCTGAGAGGAAATACTAGCAGGTACACTGCGCACCGAGCCATCGATGATAATCGTGCTGTAGGGAGCTTCGCGCTGCCAACCCTCGCGCGGATCGCCATGCAGGCACACAAGACCATCGAGTTGTAAGTCAACAATCGTGCTTTCTAAAGTATCTGAAAAAAAATGCGCGTGATCCAATAAGAAAACAGTCGTCTTCAATCGCTCCGCGATTGCGCCTAAATAAGCGCAAGAACCAGCAATTATCAAAACCGTCTCCCCCTTCTCTATTTCTCCTGCCTGCAGAAGAGTCGCTGTCAATAAAGGCGAAAGCATAATGCGACTCCCGCTTACATCTAGACGCAAATGCTCATCGCTATAGCTTATATGGCGTAGCGATTCTGGCAAAAAAAGTTCACGCGGAACACTCAACATCGCCGCCAGAATACGTTCGTCGTACACCCTATTCGGGCGTAGCTGGCTCAAAACCATATGCAAGCGTGCCGTCGCGGTGACGCTCGATTTGCTACTATCCATCATCGGACGACTTCTACATACCTTCGTAGTTAGGACCGCCACCGCCCTCAGGCGCAACCCAGTTGATGTTCTGCAATGGGTCCTTGATGTCGCAAGTCTTGCAATGCAAGCAGTTTTGCGCGTTTATCTGTAGGCGCATACCGGAAGAATTCTCAACGATCTCATAGACATCAGCAGGGCAATAACGAGTCTCAGGTGAGGCATAGCGCGGGGCAATCTCCGTTATCGCCAACTCAGAATCCTTAAGTTGTAGGTGCGAGGGTTGGTTCTCATCATGATAAACGCCAGAAAACGAAAGATTCGTCAATAGATCAAAACTCAGCTTGCCATCCGCCTTCGGATAGATAATAGGCTTTGCCCTATCCTTCGATAACAAATGCTTGTAGTCAACCTTATAACCAAACGTCCACGGCGCTCGACCTCGAAGAATGTAACTGTCAAACGCAGCATACAGCAACGCTAACCATAAGCCAAAACGAAAAGACGGACGAATGTTACGAACCAGACGCAGCTCCTTGATAATCCAACTCTGTTTGACCTTCTTGCCATAGCTAGAAACTTCGCGAGTACGCTGCGAACTGCTGGACGACAAAAAATCAAAAATCGACTCCGCAGCGAGCATGCCGCTCTTCATAGCCGTATGGCTACCTTTAATCTTCGCTACATTCATAAAGCCAGCCTCGCAACCAACCAACAAGCCTCCCGGAAAGTGCAAACGAGGAAGCGACTGCAGACCTCCTTCATTAAGCGCGCGCGCGCCGTAAGCAATACGCCTACCTGACGATAAAACCTCCGCTATAAGAGGATGGTGCTTAAAACGCTGAAACTCCTTGTAGGGCGAGAGGTAAGGGTTCGCGTAGTCAAGACCAACAACGAAGCCCACCGAAACCTTGTTCCCACTAACATGGTAGAGAAAAGAACCGCCATAGGTTCGCCTATCGAGAGGCCAACCTATCGTGTGGAGAATATCGCCAGCTTGACTACCATGACCTTGGGGAACCTCCCATAGCTCTTTCAGACCTATCGCATACGTTTGCGGTTGGCTATCCTTGCATAGATCAAAACGTGCCATAAGCTGCTTGCCAAGCGAACCACGGCAACCTTCGGCAAAAATCGTCTGCTTGCCGCGTAGCAGCAAGCCTTGTTGGTAGTTTGCCGTACGAACACCATCTTTACCCACGCCCATGTCGCCCGTAATAACGCCATCGACTACGCCATCCTTGTCAAAATGCAGAGCACTGGCAGCAAAACCCGGAAAAATTTCAACCCCCAACGCCTCAGCCTTAAGTGCAAGCCAGCGGCACAGCGCGCCTAAACTGATAATAAAATTACCGTGGTTGCGCATATTCGGCGGCGGCGGAAGGGCTATCGAGCGCTTACTTGTGAGGTAGCGGAAACGGTCACGCCGCGCTGGCGTCGACATAGGGTGATCGCTGTCCTCGCGCCAAGAAGGCAGAAGCTCATCGAGTGCACGCGGTTCAAAAACCGCGCCAGAGAGAATATGCGCGCCAATCGACGAGCCTTTCTCTAACAAACACACAGATACATCTCTACCTGCCTCCTCGGCGAGCTGCTTCAAGCGGATCGATGCCGAGAGACCTGATGGACCGCCTCCAACGATAACAACATCAAAATCCATGCTCTCGCGCTGAGAGTCTTCTACGACCTCTTGCGTCGTTGCAAATCCATTCGTTCTAGATTGCTGTACCATATACCTAGATTACACCATCTTCTTAACTCTATTGCCATAATGCTATAGGAGAATCCGTATGCTTTTTCAATGAATAAAAACTACAGCAATCGCGTTGCAAAAAAAAACTAGAAGATATAGTCTCGATAGTGACCATGGAGCGCATACATATCAAAAAACTCTGCGTCGGATGCTTCTCGCGCGTGGAACTCGCGCGCTGGCAGGTTGCGCGTATGCAGTGGGCACGAGAACAAGGCATGGGCGAAAACAAAGTCTGGCACGATACCAGAGCCCTGCCAAAACTCGCAAATAGAATCAAGGTTGGCGGCTCACTATACTGGATCATACGCGGTGCATTTTCCGTGCGCCAAACAATTACCGACTTCTCTGCAATACGCGATGATAAAGGCATGTCGCTTTGTCGTATCTGGCTCGCGCCAAAACTAATACCAACCGTCGCTATGCGCCATCGACCATTTCAAGGTTGGCGCTACTTGATGGAGCAAGACGTACCTAAAGACTTGTACGACGAGCACGCTACCAGCGAGCTGGACGAAGAGCGTGAGCTAAACGAAATGTTAGGCGAACTAGGTTTAGTCTAGCGCACTCTCTAAAATTCGTCGCAATACTCCACAATGCTATGCCATCGTCATCGCTAATCGCCACCAAATACCGCCCTTTCCGTGCGCTCTCTATGGCGCAGAGAAAATGGCCCGATAGAAGAATAACGCAGGCTCCGACTTGGTGTAGCGTAGACTTACGAGACGGAAACCAAGCATTGATCGAACCTATGGGTAGCGAGCGCAAAATACGCATGTTCAACGAGCTGGTCAAAATGGGATTCAAAGAAATCGAGGTGGGATTCCCCGCCGCATCACAAACCGATTTCGATTTCACTAGGCTGTTAATCGAAAAAAACAGAATCGAAAACGATACAACTATTCAAGTACTGACGCAGGCGCGTAGGCATTTGATCGAGCGTAGCTTCGAGGCTTTGCGGGGCGTTAGACGCGCAATCGTGCATCTTTACAACTCGACCTCAGAAACGCAACGGCGTGTCGTCTTCCGTCTAGAGCGTAAAGGCGTCATAGATATCGCGTGCGAGGGTGCCAAAATCATCCGCGAGAAAGCCGAAGCGCAAAACGAAACGGAGATCATATACCAATACTCACCTGAAAGCTACACCGCAACAGAGCAGGATTTCGCGCTCGAAATATGCGAGGAGGTCGCAAATATCTTCGAGCCAACGCCGAATAAAAAAATGATCCTGAACCTGCCAGCAACCGTCGAGCTATCTACTCCAAATTTATACGCCGATATGATCGAGCATTTTTGCCAAAACTTCTCACGCCGCGATAGCGTCATAGTAAGCCTGCA
>JABAAW010000001.1:0-78254 GCA_014238535.1 Alphaproteobacteria bacterium | reverse complement strand
CGCGGAACGGCAGTCGCCGCGAGCGAACTAGCCCTGATGGCGGGTGCCGATAGAATCGAGGGTACCCTATTCGGAAATGGCGAGCGCACCGGCAATGTCGATATAATAACGATGGCGTTAAACATGCTTACACAAGGCATCGACCCGCAACTCCATATCCCAGACATCAACCACCTACGCAGACTCTCCGAATACTGCACGCAGATACCGATCAGCGCGCGCCATCCATACGCAGGCGACTTGGTGTTTACCGCTTTCTCCGGCTCGCATCAAGACGCCATCGCTAAGGGATTCGAGGCTATGCGCAAAAGCAACGCTCCCATTTGGGATGTGCCATACCTACCCATCGATCCGAAGGACTTGGGGCGTAACTACCAAGCGTTAATACGAATCAATAGTCAATCGGGCAAAGGCGGAATCGCTTACCTGTTGAAAACAGACTACGGATTCGAATTACCGAGAACATTGCAAATAGCCTTCAGCAACGAAGTACAAAAAATAACGGACGCCGAAGGAGGAGAAATCTCCGCCGATAATTTGTTCGCCCTATTCAAAAAAATCTATATGAACAAAACAACCCCCATTCGCTACATAACCCATAAAAGTAACGACGTCTCGGACACCATTCGTAAAATCGAAGTAACGATCGAATTTCAAGGCGAGAAAAAAATACTAAAAAGCGAGGGCAACGGACCAATCGATGCAACCATGAAGGCTCTGCTGAAACTGACTAACTTACGCTTGCGCCTACTAGACTACCATCAGCATGCAATCTCACAAGGCGCAGACGCCAAGGGAGCAAGCTACATCGCTTTGGCTAACGAAAACGAGCAGCAGGTGTTCGGAGTAGGGCTACATACGAATGTCGTAATATCTTCGTTACAGGCTCTAATCGCAGCCTTCAACCAAGCTTGGGCAAAACAGGCGCAAAACTAGATCGCTCGACAAAAAGCGCGTATAAAAACAATCGCATAACCATAAATAGCAGATGGAAAAACAGCCATGTCGGTGAAAATTCTAGGTGGCACCGCAAACCTCGCGTTGGCGACAAACATCGCAAAAAACTTGAAAATTCCTATGGTTCAGTGCGAGATCAGGCGTTTCGGCGATGGAGAAATATTCGTCGAGGTGTGCGAAAATTTGCGTGGCGAGGATGTCTTCGTAATTCAATCTATCTCGAAGCCCGCAAACGATTCACTCATGGAACTGCTGATAATCATCGACACGCTAAAGCGCAGTTCCGCACGGCGGATTACAGCCGTCCTGCCATACTACGGCTACGCACGCCAAGATCGTAAAACCGGTCCACGCACGCCTATCTCGGCAAAACTAGTCGCAAACCTGATCGAGGCAGCAGGCGCCCATCGTGTGCTAACCATGGACTTGCACGCAGCGCAAATTCAAGGCTTCTTCGATATACCTACCGACAATCTATTCGCAGCACCAGTCTTCGCGCGTGAACTGGAGGTGCGGGTAAGCAAGCATAAACTAAAGCCTATCATCGTCTCGCCCGATGTAGGGGGTTTGGTGCGTGCGCGACTGCTCGCCAAGCGTTTAGGTTGCGGCTTGGCTGTAATCGATAAAAGGCGCGAAACCGACGGAAAATCCGAGGTGATGAATGTTATCGGTGAAACGGCAGGTTTCGACTGCCTACTAGTCGATGACATCGTCGATACGGCGGGCACGCTATGCAACGCTACCGATGCCTTGCTAGAACAAGGAGCAAATTCAGTAGCTGCCGTCATAACGCACGGAGTCCTCTCGGGTGATGCGCGTGCGCGTATAGAAAAATCCGCACTTGACGAAATCACCATAACCGATAGTATTGTAAACGAACAGAAGGGAAAAATACGCATAGTTAGCGTAGCTCCGCTTTTTGCCAAAGCCGTTCAGAGTATCGGCGACGAAAAATCGATCTCGCGCTTGTTCGAGTAGCTTGTTTGCGCTATAGGCATAGATAGGCGATAAGTCGGATAGAAATATAAAGAATAGAAGAAAAAAATACAGCAGTCTGTATAAGTCAGGCATAGATAGGGTTAAATAATGGCTACTGAAACACTACAAGTCGAGGCGCGAGAGACGGGCTCTAGCGGGGCTGCTCGTGCTTTGCGACGCAATGGCTTCGTGCCAGCCGTCGTCTATGGCGGCGGGAAAGAGGTGCAGACAATCTCAATACCGCAAAAATACATCGACAAACAGCTCGCGGGCGGGCGCATGCTGCTTACCATCTTCGACCTACGCTTTGGCAAACAAGCAGAAGAAAAAACAGGCGAACAGGTTTTGGTACGCGACTTACAGTTCGACCCAGTGCGTGATGTCGTAACGCATATCGACTTTCAACGCATCACTGCGAAATCGCAGCTGCGTATCGATGTGCCAGTCGTATTCTTGCACCAAGATATCTGCGTCGGGTTAAAACGCGGTGGAATTCTAAATATCGTGCGACACGAAATAACCTTGCTCTGCAAGGCGCAAAGTATTCCAGATGAAATACCGATAGATTTGGCGAAAGCCGATATAGGCGATTCTATTCATGCTAGTCATGCTACTCTGCCCGACGGGGTAGCACTAGCGATACAAGATCGCGACTTCACAATCGCTACCATCGTCACGCCTAAAGTGGCAACCGTCGAAGAAGAGGAAGAAGAAAAAGCAGAAGCCGTAGAGGAAGAAGAGAAAGAAGAAGAGAAGAAAGAAGGGTAGAATAAAAAGTAGACTGCAACAGTTTATATAAAGCGTTAAATTTTATTAAGTCTATATCAAGGGAGCGCGAGGAGCAAAGCCCGCAGAGCGAAGTCCGCAGAGCGAAACCCGTGGGGCGAAGCCCGTAGAGCAAAGCCCGCGGGACGAATCTCTTGGGACGAGTCCCTCGCAAAAAAGAAAAGTATTTACTACGATAGTAGTTAGCATACTGCCTAAAGATTTTTTCTTTTTGTGGGGGATTATATCCCATACTGCCTCTGGTTTTTTACCAAGTCTACATCAAGGGAGCGCGAGGAGCCAAGCCCGTAGAGCAAAGCCCGCGGGACGAGTCCCTTGAGACGAGTCTCTCGCAAAAAATAAAAGTATTTACTACGATGGTAGTTAGCATACTGCCTAAAGATTTTTTCTTTTTGTGGGGGGATTCATCCACCCGCTCCCCCCTTTATGTAGAATAGCAAACTATTTATTTTCTGCAATTATAGCGCGTAACTCATCGATGGTTATAGCTGGGTCCTGCTTATGTATCATGCGGTGGCAGTTGGAGCAGACAAGCGCGAGGTCGGACAGCGAGGTAACATCGTTATGCTCCATTTTTGCGACGGGTTTAGTGTGATGGCATTCGATAAAATCTTCACCGTGCTTACCATAAAAGTCTTTAAATATAAAACTGCATGCCTCACATGCTAAAAAACCTTTTCCTTTTAGTACCTGCTGTTTTTTCTTTCTGCTAATACCAGGGTCTCTTTCCCTTGTTTCTTGCAACCTAGATACTTTATTACCTTCTTTGCGAGAACCATAAATATCGTATTCAATTTTTTCGCCACTATCTTTATTTCCACGACTATTCTCACTGGAGGCAATGATCCGTTCGGCTTCTTTTTCAAGCCTACCTCTTTGTTTTATTTTTTCTTCAGTAAATTCAGATTTAAATTTATTCCATACTTTCTTATCTAAAGGAGTAGGCCCTCCATAAGATTTTCTTGAATCAAGAGGATTCAAAAAATAAAATTTTTTATATCTAACCTCAATCCCCAACTTTTCAATATCTATATTTTTATTAATATAAATACCTTCGTCATTCGGGAGTCCTCTTATTAGTTTATTGTATCTAACCCAAATGGGCTTATTAGGATGTTGATGATTCCCATTACTCCATACCTCTTTAGAAAAGTATTCCCTATACAAACCTAATACAATAATTGTTGCATTTTCATGCCAAACGATGTTTGGTTTAGTGTTTTCAGCCATAGGCTAGTTAATAGTGCTTTCGTATTTCTTAATCAACCCTCGTGCGTCTTTAAGGTATAGTTTGCTGTCGTAGCCATCCTCACGCATGCGTTGCAACCACGAGGCAATAACAGGCTTAGTCGCCTGTTGCCATTTCTTCGCATCACGCGCACTTATCAAAATAAACTCGTTACCGCGCTCACGCGCTATCTCGCGCCCGCGCTCCTCGTCAATATCATAAAGAGGACCCGCAATCTTAGCCAAGTGCGCACCACTCTCGTTATCCAAAATCGCACGCAAGTCATCTGGCAGAGATTCGTAACGCTGCTTGTTCATCGTCAACACGAAGGTAGCCGTATACAATCCACGCGCACCCGCAAACTCCGTGTGGTGACGCACAAGCTCAGAACTACGCAAAGGAACAGTTACCTGCCACGGCAACATCGCCGCATCTATTACCCCGCGCGACAAAGACTGCGGAACTTGCGGCACAGGCATGCCAACAGGAACAGCACCAAGCGTAGAGAGCATGTCGGTGACAATGCGCGAAGGACCACGAATCTTCAAACCGCGGATATCCGCTATCTCGCGAATCGGTTTCTTGCGGCTGTGGAACGAACCTCTAGCATGCACATGGAACAATAGCGGATGCGTCTCGCCAAACTCCTTGCGTAAATGATTCTCAGAGAATTCCTGCAACGCACGCGAAGTCGCATCCGCCGTTGCTATCATAAACGGCAGCTCAAAGACCTCGATGATAGGGAAACGACCGCGCGTGTAGCCCGGTAGCGTCCATACTATATCCGCAAAGCCATCACGAGCCTGATCGTAAAGCTGCGGTGCCTTTCCACCTAAACTCATTAGAGGAAAAATTTCAATGCGTAAACGTCCGTTAGAAGCCTCCTCTATGCGCTGCGCCCACGGCTCTAGCAAGCCGCGCTGCACCGTCGATTGCGCATTCAAAAAATGATGCAAGCGCAAAACCTCTGTCGCCGTTGCCGTGCGCCCGAAAAACGATCCATAAAACAGCAAAGGTAACAACGATACGACAACTAATAAGGAAACCAACGACAAGCCTACAGGCAAAAGGCTTGCGACTAGAGCATGGCGAAAAATACGGGCGAGCCGTTTGCAAAAATAAATCATTCTAATAGCACTCAGAGTTATATTTAAATTGTGAATTATAATCAGGACAAAAGCCGATATGTATCATCAATTCTAATCCATGCCATCAACAACGCAAGCAAAATCTTCGATGACAATCTGTCCTTGATTCGAGTACCCATCTAGACGCACCTTGCCAACCAGCCATTGCGGACGCCGCGTATCAGCCGCATCCAGTAGCGCATCGGCGAGACCTTTGGTAGTTCCTCCTTGTGCCAGCCCGCCATCAGCTTGAATGTTGAACGCAATCGCACGCGCGCGCGCAACCCCACCCTGCACGCTAAGCGAGCATACAAGATGGCGTCCATTACCAACGAAGCGACAATCATCAACAAAAATATCACGGAAGGCAAAGCGCGGTTCTTCGTTACCTCTGCCAAACGGCGCAAGGCAAGATATATTTTCTACAAGCGAACGGCTTACCGCCGAGGGCAAAAGCTCCATATCGACAAATCCTCTAAAGGCAATGCTCGAATTCGCAACGCTATCCGTTTTTGCCTCCACTTCTACATCTAGAGATTTATCTATAGCTGCGTTTAGAAAGTCTTTGAACTTAGCAAAAGTCTCGCGCCTTAGCGTAAAACCACAAGCGCGAGCATGCCCGCCAGCACTCAACAGCAATCCCGCAGTTTGCGCGCTAGAAACTATCTGCGCGAGGTTTACATTCTCCCATCCCTCCTGCGGCAAGCGTGCAGAACCACGCAAGAAATCCTGCGCAGAACTAGGCGTAGGACTCTCAACTGCTAAACTCTCTTTTGCTAAAGCCTCATTTGCTAAAAATGTCGGGCGATGCAGTTTTTCCGCCACTCGCGAGGCAGCAGGTCCAAGCACACCAACCGCCCACGAAGGATCGCTGAAAAAACAGACGCTATTTTCACAACCATGCTCTTCTTCTGCAAGCGCGAACGCACGCGCACAACAAGCATCCTGCAGCTCGCGCCGTTCGCGATTTAGTTTCTCAATCTTGTGCGCGAGCACGCGTGCGCGTTTAGCACTCGACGCATCAACGCACAGTAACAACTCGACTGCGAGCTGTTCCTCGCCCATACGCCCGCAAGCATTCAGGCGCGGTCCAAAGAAAAACGCAAGATCGCGCGTCGAATACATCCTATTACCGTTAGCATCGATAGCTCGCTCGTAGTTCTTTCCACCATCGCCTAACCGCGCAAGCATCGCCAAGCCAACATGGCGAGCACTACCCAGCTCCGCCAAGCCCGCGCGCACAAAAGCCCGATTCAAAGGCGAAAGCGCAACGACATCACAGATCGTCGCCAACGCTACAACATCGAGCCACGGCTTTAACGGCGGTGGAGAGGAAACTATCCCCTCAGCCAGCACCTTGCGGCGCAATGCAATAAGCAGCATAAAAACAACACCACAAGCAGACAAGCTACTTACATCAACAGCATTGTCCTCGCGTTGCGGATTGATAATCGCAAAAGTAGCGGATCGCGCATCCGTTGTCGTATCTGCTCTAGGCGGAATTTCGTGATGGTCGAGCACTATCACATCCCAACCGTGCTGCGCTGTAGCCTGTGTGAAAATATCCTCTGCATTCGTGCCACAATCGGTCGTAAGAACCACTCCAGTAGCACCCTGCGCGCGCAGGCGCGTGAAAGCCGCTAAGCTAGGTCCGTAGCCTTCGCTAGCTCGCTCAGGTATGGTATAAACGCAACTTCCGCCCAACGCTCGCCAATAGGATGCGAACATCGCCGCGCAGCTTGCGCCATCTACATCGTAATCGGTGATGATGCCGAGCGTCTCATCATTCCGCAATGCATGCAATAAACGCTCAACTGCCTTGTCCATATCCGCAAGAAGCGAGGGGTTCGGTAGTAAATGCTTCATTTTCGGATGCAGAAAATCATCGACTTGCGTCGGCGCAACTCCGCGCAAGAACAGCAGACGAGCAAGCAACAGGTCAAGAGATGGGTTGTTTATGCGTAATAACTCTACGCCTTTTTCGATAACTCCTTTCCCTATACCACTTGCCTGATCACGCCCTTGTTTTAAATCGCGCAGGCGCCAACAGCCCGCGGCTCGGCTAGCCGCCACTACCGATGGATACGGCTACAGAGGCAGGCGAGCTCGCACCGTCTCTATGCGCTTGCTCGCCTCGTGCATTACGATAGAGTGAACGGATATGCCCTCTTCCTCGAAGCGCACGCCATCAAGTAGCGCACCATCGGTTACACCACTAGCTACAAAAATAACATCCGAGCGTACAATCTCTTCGATACCATAGAGCATGTTGAAATCAACTATTCCCATACGCTCTGCGCGCAAGCGTTCATCTTCGTTGCTACAGATAAGCTTGCCCTCAAAGAAGCCTCCGATAACCTTCATCGCTGCCGCCGCAAGCACTCCCTCAGGCGCACCGCCAGTGCCTAAATATACATCGATACCGCTCTTACGGTCGTTCGTCGCAATCGCAGCAAAAACATCACCATCGCCTATCAAGCGTACGCGCGCACCGCACTCACGCACACTCCTTATAAGCTCCGAATGGCGATCTCGCTCTAGAATACATACCTGCAAAGAAGAAATTTCACATTTAAGCCGCCGCGCGATGGCAGCGAGGTTCGCCTTAGGCGTTTGCGACAAGGAAACAACTCCCGCACCGATATTAGAGCCAACAGCTATTTTATCCATGTACATATCAGGCGCATGTAGCAACCCTCCACGCGGAGATAAAGCCATGACCGACAAGGCGTTCGCCGTCGAAGAAGCACAAAAGTTAGTGCCCTCTAATGGATCAAGCGCGATATCTACTTCGCTACCTATACCCTTCCCGACCGATTCACCAATATACAACATTGGAGCTTCATCGCGCTCACCCTCGCCGATAACGACCTTGCCAGAAATATCCAGCGACATCAGTGCCGAGCGCATAGCATCCACCGCAGCCTTATCAGCCGCCATGCGATCACCTAAACCACGCCATTCCGCAGCAGCTATCGCAGCCTGCTCGCACACATAGCGCGCTTGCTGCAACAAACCTTCGTCAAGCAAAGTCTTTACTTTAGGTGAAGATGGTAGCGAGGTCATATACTATACTTTAATCTAATCGGATTGCTCAGCCACTTCTATGATTATTCTTGCAAAATTCTAATCGAAAACGGAAGCGATTCAAGAATACCCAGCTCGCTCACACGCGACAAGGCGCGATCGATCGCAGCAGTGCTAGCGCGGTGGGTAAACAACAGCAATGATACATATTCAGAAGCATCTTTTTTATCCTTCTCTTCACCCATAGTGACCCCTTCTTGCAAAATAGACGACAGCGAAATGTTACAGTCGCGTAGAATAGCGGAAACCGATGCCACGATGCCTACCTGGTCCTTAACGCGTAAATGCAGATGCCATGGCGAAACAATATCTTGTAACGGGCAGTTCGGCAAGGCGTGTAAACTAGCATTCGGTAAGCCAAACATGGGTATATTACGACCGCGCGCGATAGCGAGAATATCACCCGCTACCGCCGATGCGGTAGCGGCTCCACCAGCACCAAGACCCGACAAAAAAACCTGACCACAAAAATCACCGCGATAAACTAGCGCATTACTAACTCCGCTAACTCGTGCCAGCACCGAATCCTTGCGTAGCAGAGTCGGATGCACACGCAATGAGAGACGATCCGACAATAACTCGGCAATCGCTAGCAGGCGGATAGAATATCCGCATCGCTCAGCAGTATGAACGTCTTCCGAAGTAATCGAGGCAATTCCTTCCACCGAAACGTTAGCAAGAGACGGCGGAGTGGAAAAAGCCAGCGCCCCCAAGAGCGATATTTTTTGTGCAGAATCATCGCCAGCTATATCCGAATGCGAGTCCGCCTCAGCATAACCGTGCGCTTGCGCAGTAGCCAAGGCTTGCGCGAAAGTATCACCCTGCTCTAGGCGAGTAAGAATATAGTTGCAAGTACCATTCAAAATACCGATCAGACTCTCTGCCTTGTTCGCAAGAAGACTCTGACGAATGGCTGCTATGATCGGCATCGCCCCTCCGACCGATGCCTCCCAACCAACCGCACATTCATGCTTTTCTGCTAACGCCGCAAGCTCGCTACCATGGCTTGCAAGCAACGCCTTGTTCGCAGTAACATACGCTTTGCCAGATTCGATCGCCGCGCGAGCGCAATCGTAGGCTATACCATCCGCGCCACCAATTAGTTCGACAAAGATATCAACCTTCGACTCACGCGCCATCACAACCGCATCGTCATACCACTCGTAGTTAGAGGTTGCAACCGACCTAGATTTACCCCTATCGCGCGCGCTTAAGGAAACAATCTCAATCTGCTCGCGTCTGTCTTCCAGCAAAGACACCAACCCACAACCAACCGTACCCAAGCCTGCTATCGCAATACGCGCCATTCCTTGGCTAATTCCTTAGCAATAACACAGCAATTAGAAAATCAGGCAAAAGTTAGGTCAAGTAAACAAGCGCTCAGACTGCTTCATATCAGAGTACAGCGAAGCGACAAACTCGCCGTAGCCATTATACAGGCGAGTCGGAACCTTGCCACTTTCGCCAAGCAACCGCTCGTGCGATTGCGACCAACGTGCATGCGGGACTTTCGGATTAACATTCGCCCAGAAGCCATATTCGTTTGGTGCTACCACCTCCCAAAAAGCCTTCGGACGCTTGGCTACAAAACTGATGCGCGATATCGACTTAATCGACTTGAAGCCATACTTCCAAGGTAGTAGCAGACGCAAAGGTGCGCCATTCTGCTTCGATACCGGCTTACCATAGGCAGCAGTCGCGATGAAGGCGAGCTCGTTCATTCCCTCCGCCATCGAAATTCCCTCGCGATAGGGCCAGGGGTAGTATGCCTCGCGCAAACCGGGCATCGAGGATTCATCGGCTAGCGTTTCAAATTCGACATAACGCGCCGAACTAAGCGGACGAGCATACTCGATTAGAGAACGCATCGGAAATCCACCCCACGCTACAGTCATCGCCCAAGCCTCGACGCACCGATGACGCAATACACGCTGTTCTAAAGGCATCGCACGCAAAAGCTTGTCAAAGGAAACCTTGAGAGGTTTTTCAACCAGACCAGAAATTTCGATATTCCAAGGCTCTAACTTCATCTTCTGTGCGCTACGAGAAATCTTCTTATGGCTACCAAACTCATAAAAATTATTATAAGTCAGCACATCTTTCTCTGGCGTTAGCGCGCGTGTAACCTTGTAGGTTTCATTTAACGGAGCAGGATAGAGGGACGACCATTTTTTTTGCGCTGCAGTGAGATTGGATTCTTGCGCTTCAGAGCACGCGCTAGGCAAAAGCCCCAATATAGGCACACCTACTTTCAAGCCAGCATTTAAACTTAAACTTGCACCGATTCCCCCACCAAACTTACGCAACACAGCGCGGCGTGAATGGAATAAGTGCTCCGATGTCGCATCGCGCTCTGCTATCTCCCACCCGCGTGTAAAGCGCAACGCAGGAGCAGAAACAGTGCGAGCAGGATTTATTACCTTCTCATCTATTTCGTTTCGTTTATTTTGTGCTTCAGCCATAATGCAACCTCATCTTTGTTTACCTACCTTTCTCTTGTCCTTATCGTTATCTTATCGACGCCTTAGCCAGATTATCAGAGCCAGATTATCAGCCTGGCCGTCGTTAGAAAACCTACATCAGCTAATAAATTATCCCAGTCTCCCCCCAAAGTCTAGCAAATGTAGATTGTAACTCCTAATACTCTTCTTCTATATTTTTTTGCCACATTTCTAGCTCCTCCTCGCTCGCGTCAAACAACCGCCGCAGCACACCGTAAGAAAACCCCTTACGCGCCAACGCCGCCATATCCTTTTGCCGCACGGCGTAGTCGCCATTAGTTCTGCGGAAAGGTCCTATAGCACGCTTACGCGCAACACGCATCGCTGCTACGAGCTCCAATGCTTCGCTCCCTTCCTTTACAACAAAACTCGCGAGCGTCTCTTTTATTTGTGATGCAGCGATCCCATCGCGCGCAAGTTTACTACGAATCTCAAACAAACTAGCACCTCGGCGGAGCAAGGAGCGAGTGCGCGCAAGAGCAAAACGCTCGTCATCAACATAACCGCTTCTTTGCAACTCGCCGATAAGGGAAGCGAGTCCCTCGCTAGTCAATATCTGCTCTTTTAACCGCGCACGCCGTAATAGTACAATCCGCAATTTTGTGACGCTTGCAGGGAAACGCGCGAGGTAGTTCAATGCATAATCGCGCAAACGAACATCGCAGTGCTCGGGGGGAGAACCTTCTCGTGTAGCTCCGCTAAGCATGGCTAGCATGTGGTTCTTCGATGTAGCATTCTCACCAAACTTATCCTATTCTAACCCCTTCATCGTATAGCTTGGCCAGACGTTTGGTTATTTGCGAATCATCAAACTTACGCTCGTCTATTTCGCGTACCAAGGTAACCTCGGCAGCAGTGCCTGTTAGAAAAACTTCCTGCGCCTTGTCAAAATCATCTAGTGTTATGGCGCGTTCCACAACCTCTATCCCTGCGCGCTTGGCAATGTCTATCAGCGTACGCCGCGTGATGCCATCGAGGAAGCAATCGGCAAGCGGCGTATGCAACGCGCCATCGATAACGAGGAAAATATTCGAGCCAGTCGATTCCGCTACCAAGCCTCGATAGTCCAACATTAGCGCATCATCGAAGCCTGCGCGCTGCGCCTCGTGCTTTGCAAGCGTGCATATAGTATAGAGACCCGCAGCCTTGCTTTTACAAGGGGCACTCTCTGCCGATGGGCGCCGCCAGCGCGAGAGCGTCAAGCGAATGCCTTGCAAACGAGAGCCAAAATAAGGACCAAAGTCCCAAACGATTATCGCAGTATGGATAGAAGTCTTGTCCGCTGCTATCGCCATCTGCTCTGAGCCACGCCATGCGATAGGGCGGATGTAGGCATCGGTAAGTGAATTTTTTGCAAGCAGGGACACCGTCGCGTCTTTCAGTTCCTCTATACTGTACGGTATCTCAAAATCTAGGAGGCGTGCCGATTCGTGAAAACGCTCGTAGTGCGCGCTTGGCTTATAAATCCTACCGCCATAGGAGCGGATGCCTTCAAATACGCAGGAAGCATAATGTAGACCATGGCTCATTACATGCAGACGCGCATCCTTCCAAGCAAGCGTTCTACCATTATACCATATAAAGCCCTCGCGCTGATCAAAGGGAACCATTGCAGAGGCTGGGGGGACAGACGACATATAAAAAATTCGCTTTCCTATCTATATTGACTCCGACTTGCGTCGAAGCGTGGCAAGCGCATGCCAGACAACTATAACTTATGGTTAGGATAGTCTTTATTTGCTTGCTATTTTCACATAAAATATAGCAACGCTCGCGCAAATTATCAAAGGTGATTGCACAAGGTGATTTACAGACCGAACACTCATATATTAACATAGCATCGCTGTTGCTTACCATAATACTATCTACGATCATACCACCGCTATGAAGCAGCTGTTATCACATGCAACTCAATATCGCTCGCACGAAAACCAAGCGCGAGAAGAGCAATCGCGCAAAGAGCAACCGCAAGAAGGTAAGGCGCGAGAAAACCTAGACCCCCTATTCCTTCGTACGCAAGCACTAACAGAAGACCTTGCACACCTAGCGGCTTTCGAAGCGCGTATGAGACGCATCGAGCGCAAAACACTACACAGTTTGCATTTAGGTAGCGCACAAAGCGCGGCGCTACAAACCATCGCGCAAAATGGCGGCAGCTGTTGCGTCAACGAACTGCAACAAAGGTTATCCGTATCGAAACAGAGCCTCCATAAAAGCCTAGAAAAACTTCTTACCGCAGGCTACATAGAAAAACGAGGGCGCGATGAAAAAGACCGCCGCCGCCATGTCCTCGCGCTTACAGCCAAGGGAGATGAACTAGAAGCAAGGCTAGGCGAGCAACGCGCTAGCGTTTTGAAAAAGGCTTACGGCAAGGTAGCGGCGCAGCAAGTAGAGGGTTTCAGACATACACTTGCCCATCTGAACGACGATAAAATACTAAAAAACCATGACCGAAATAGGCGATAAGCAAGCATGCGCAAACGCGCACCTATTAGTCGTAGACGATGATAAACGCTTGCGAACATTGTTGCGCCAATACTTGGAAGAGTATGGGTTCGTCGTAAGCCTAGCCAAGTCAGCAGAAGAAGCTAGACGCTTAGTCAACAACCTTCGCTTCGACCTGCTCATCGTCGATATATTGATGCCCGGCGAAAGCGGGCTAGACCTCGCGCGCGCGCTACACGAAAGAGAACACGCACCAATAATGATCTTGTCCGCTCTGGGCGAGCCCGCTGATCGCCTTCAGGGGCTTGAGACCGGGGTTGCAGACTACATGCCTAAACCATTCGAGCCACGCGAATTGCTATTGCGCATTAGAAAAATACTCGCGCACAAGCAAACAAAAACAAAACTACCTGATAAAATAAAAATCGGCAGGTGGACATTCGAAACTAAACGCGGCGTGCTGACATCTGCTGAAAAAAATACAAGGCTACCAGCAAGCGAAGCTAACCTACTGTGCGCACTCGCAACACAGCAAGGTGCTATCGTGAATCGCACCGCGCTAGCGCACTTCGCCGATATAACTAACTCGCCACGAGCTATCGACATCGCGATCGCGCGCCTGCGTAGCAAAATCGAAATCAACCCCAAAATACCAAGGCATATACTGACGCATCGTAGTAAAGGGTACAGCCTGCATGTCGAGTAAAAAAACAAAATCGACGCTACCTATAGTGTTGCATACGGTGAATGTAGCACTAAAGTCCATCTGCAAATCGATAGTCAAGTCCTGCGCAGATTCTCTGCCACAAGTGCTAACAAAATCACAGCCACTCAAACTAAAGAAAAAAAACCGTGCGCCTTCTCCCTTCAAACGCATCGTAGCGATCATTGCAAACGCAACGCAATCGTTCCCTCCTAAGACGCTATTTGCGCGCGCCTTGCTTATCATCGTCATTCCGCTAATCGCTGTTCAGATAACCGCCGCGTATGCTTTCTTCAATCGCCACTGGAATATCATCGCGCAAAATATGGCAAGCTCGATAGCAGCAGAGGTGAACCTAGCCATCGAAATGATGCGTGAAAAACCAGAAGCTCTTCCTAGCATAGTTGCAAACTACAAGAGAAATCTGGGGTTAACCGTAAGCCTGTTTCGCGGGCAGATAATCGACACAGAAGCGAGCAACGCACGCAGTTCCAGCTTCTTCACAAAACATCTAGGAGCGATGCTCGAAGAAAAGGTCAAGCGCCCATTCGTCATCGATAGCAATCCCTTCGACAACCAAGTCGTCGTGCAACTACAGCTGGCACAAGGCGTGTTGCAGACCGTAATACCGCGCGATAGGTTATTTAGTTCGACAACATATATATTCGTTATGTGGATGGTAGGCTCTTCGATACTACTGTTTTCTATCGCCGCGCTATTTATGCGCAACCAAGTCAAACCTCTACGCCATCTAGAGCGCGTCGCCGAAAGGTTCGGCAAAGGGCAGGACACCACAGAAAGAGTGGACATTCGTGGTGCAAGAGAAGTACGAAACGCTATCCAAGCATTCAACCGCATGCGAAGAAGAATTTTCCGCCAAATGCGCCAACGCACCGATATGCTTTCTTGCGTCAGCCACGACCTAAGAACTCCGCTAACCAGGATAAAATTGCAGCTAGCATTAGCGCGCGACCCAAGGGTACAAGACATAGAGGACGACCTGAAAGAAATGGAGGCGATGATCGATGGATACCTAGCCTTCGCACGCAGCGAAGGCACAGAGAAAGTCGCTAGCGTAGACCTATCGTTGCTTGTCGATGCCTTGGTTCAAGGGTACCAACGAGCCGGCAACGCACTATATTGCCACATCGAAGGAAACTTCATCATCGCCGCACGCAAGAACGCATTGCGTAGATGCCTCGATAACTTGCTGGCAAACGCCCATCGCTACGGAAAAAACGTCTCGATCATCGTCGGCAAAAGGCGCGAGAACATCGAAATTCTGATCGACGACGACGGACCAGGCATCCCAGAACCATATCGCAAAGAAGTGTTTAAACCGTTTTTTAGACTAGAAAGTTCACGCAACCAAGAAACAGGAGGCTCAGGCTTAGGGCTTTCCATCGCCCGCGACATCGCAAGAATCCACGGCGGCGAACTAACTTTGGACGACTCGCCACAAGGCGGCTTACGCGCAAACCTACAAATACCCCTGTAGAGTGTCCTTTGGCTTCTTTGCTACCATCTTCTTTATCTCAGCAATCGCTTTAGCAGGATTCAATCCCTTCGGACAAGCATTCGTACAGTTCATTATCGTGTGGCAACGGTATAACTTGAAAGGGTCGGCAAGCGCACGCAAACGTTTCTGCTCGGCGCCGTCTCGCGAATCCATCAACCATCGATATGCTTGCAATAGCACAGCAGGTCCCAAATACTTGTCCGGATTCCACCAATAGCTAGGACAACTAGTCGAGCAACAAAAGCAGAGGATGCACTCATACGAGCCATCGAGGGCAGCGCGCGCCTGAGGCGTTTGCTTTCGCTCGCGCATACCCTTACTCTTATCCTTGCCCTTGCCCTTGCCTACTTCAGTGGCAGCCTGCAACCACGGCTCGATAGTCGCAAGCTGGCGATAAGAACCATCCAAATTCGCTACCAAGTCCTTGATAACAGAGCAGTGCGGCAGAGGATAGACTTTGATCGACCCGCGCACCGATGCCATCGGCTTGGTGCACGCCAATGTGTTCGTTCCATCGATGTTCATCGCACACGAACCACACACGCCCTCGCGACAAGAACGACGAAAGGTTAGCGTAGAGTCAATCTTGTTTTTGATAGCGATCAAACCATCCAAAACCATAGGACCACAGGAGTTCAAGTCGAGCTTGTAGCGATCTAAACGCGGACGCTCGCCCTTGACGCCATTCCACCGATAAACCTTAAAGTCCTTTACACGCACGCGTTTCGCGCTACTAGTGGTTGGTAAAGCCCAGTGCTTACCGCGCTTAATACGCGAGTTAGCGGGAAGAAATAACTGTGCCATGTGGTATTTTCACTCCTGTCGAATGTAGGTTAGCAGAAAGTAAAACCAATACTATGCGCGCCCATTCCACCAATTACGCATTCATGCAACATACTAGTCAATATACTCTTTCTTGCGGAGGAATCGGCTCTGCGGTTAATGGTTTCGCATGCACAGGACGCGTAGCAAAACGCGAGCTAAACTTACCCTTATCCTTGCCCTCGCCCTTGTCAAGCCATATCAAAGAATGCTGCATCCACTTGTCATCGTCGCGCTTGGGAAAGTCTTCGCGCGCATGCGCACCACGACTCTCTTTGCGCTGGTGCGCGCAGGAAAGAGTCGCCGTCGCGCACAACAAAAGATTTTCAAACTCCAAGGTCTCCATCAGATCCGAATTCCATATTAACGTACGGTCGGATATAGAAATGGAAGGAAGCTGCGACCATAATTTAATGATCCGTTGCAAACCAGCCGCTAATATTTTCTCCGTGCGAAAAACTGAACAATCCTCCTGCATTAAATGTTGCAGTGCATCACGCAAACTAGCGGTAGAATACTTACCCTTAGCATAACGATAGGCATCGAAACGCGCCAGCGACTGCTGTTCGGATGTAGAAGAAGGGTTCGGTGCCGCTCCATTGCCACCCTGCAAACGATTGACACAAGTCTGAGCAGCAGCTCTACCAAAGACGACCAAATCCAACAGCGAGTTTGATCCCAAGCGGTTAGCCCCATGCACAGAGACGCAACCCGCCTCACCTATAGCAAGCAGACCCTCGACAATGCGGTCGTTATCGTTGCCTTTCGGATTCACAACATCGCTAGAGTGCAAAGTTGGAATACCTCCCATATTATAGTGGCATGTCGGCAACACTGGAATCGGTTGTCTGGTCACATCAATATCGGCAAAGATACGCGCAGTTTCCGAAATACCCGGAAGGCGTTCGTGTAAGACTTTCGGCGAAAGATGCTCCAAGTGTAGGAGAATATGATCTCCCTTAGCTTTGCCTTTTGCACACACGCCTCGACCTTCGCGTATTTCTAGCGTCATAGCACGACTGACAACATCACGCGAAGCCAAGTCCTTAGCAGATGGCGCATAGCGTTCCATAAAACGCTCGCCAGTGCTGTTCGTTAAATATCCGCCCTCGCCACGAGCCCCCTCAGTGATTAGGCAACCAGCTCCGTAAATACCCGTCGGGTGAAATTGCACAAACTCAGGGTCCTGTAGAGGCAAACCAGCACGCAACGCCATACCACCTCCATCACCAGTACAGCTATGCGCCGACGTGCAAGAAAAATAAACGCGACCATAACCTCCTGTCGCCAAAATTGTCTCGCGCGCACGAAATCGATGCAAACTACCATCTGCTAAATTCCATGCTAAAACCCCGCAACATCGACCGCTATCGTCCATCAGCAAATCGAGCACAAAATACTCGATATAAAAGTCCGCTTTCCTTTTCAGGCATTGTTGGTAGAGCGTGTGTAGCATCGCATGCCCTGTGCGATCAGCAGCAGCGCAAGTGCGTTCAGCAGCAGGTCCCTTGCCAAAGCGAGTAGTCATTCCTCCAAAGGGGCGTTGGTAAATCTTCCCAGCCTCCGTACGACTAAAAGGCATGCCGTAGTGCTCTAGCTCGACAATCGAATCGACCGCCGCCCTGACCATATATTCAATGGCATCTTGATCGCCAAGCCAATCCGCACCCTTAACCGTATCATACATGTGCCACGACCAATGATCCTCGCCCATATTGCCAAGCGAGGCAGAAATGCCTCCCTGCGCTGCAACCGTATGACTGCGAGTGGGAAACAGCTTACTGATGCAAGCAGTGCTGAAGCCACCCTCAAGAACGCCTAGCGTTGCCCGTAAACCGCTACCGCCAGCACCGACCACCAAAACATCGTGCGAATGATCGACTATATCGTAGGCAGCTCCCATCATGGCTTACGCGATAGCGCACTCACAGGGAAAACGAAGGGAAAAAGATAATTTTCGCGCTCGCCGTAAGAACCGAGAGTGCCAATAGCAAGGTACTCCAGCGCATTACTAGCAACGCGATACGATTTAAAGTTGGATGCGCAATGTAGTCATCGATGATAACCTCCATACCTAATGCCATATGGCGCATCGAGAAGTATATCAGCAATACAATCATGACTGCATTAAATGGCTCGCCCATCCACGCTAAAAGCTCGTTGTAGTGCAGCTTTCCAGCCATTGGCAGCGCTGACAAGAGCAACCATCCGTATAGAGGCAATAACGCACACGCGCTCACACGCTGTGCAACCCAATGCGCACGCCCGCTCTTGTCGTTACGGGGGAAAAACACATGAAACAAAAAACGCAGCATTCCTGTATCCCAAGACCGCTCTAAATCCAGTAGAGTGTGTTAAAAATGAGCGACAATAGGAACACTAGATAGCCAGAAGCGCGCGCGCCTCCAAGCCCTAGCAGCACCCCCGTATCCCATAGCAAATGACGCACGCCGTTCAGCATGTGATAGAGTAAGCACCAGGTGAAAATAATCTTCAGCACAAGAAAGAACGGGTGCTGCGCAACCATGGTGAACCTTGCGAAGTTGTCCGCACCAGCGAAAGCAAGGGCGATTAACTTGGCACTCAAGAAAACTATACCAGCAGAAATATACAAGCCCGTAAGACGATGGGCGATCGAGAAAACCATCGTCCATTGCCAACGATAGATCTGCAAGTGGGGCGACATGGGGCGAGCTTGCGCTTCGTTCGTAGTATCGTTATTTGCTATCATTTATGTGCCTCCGACTAAACCTACCCTTGGTCTAACACCTAGCCAACAAAACGCGCTTACTAATCAACGCATGCTAATAGGTAGACACTTTTGTTATCTCAAGCAAGGCTTTATTATCGGATGAAAATCGGTAGTAAATCCCTTAATAATTATCTTGGAAATAACTTAGTCAAGTGTGGTGGATGTCTTTAAGCGATAGCCTACGAAACGACAAGGCTTCCGACACGGCAGAACGGGCGACCTTTTCGTGTCCTGCCAAATCTGCAATCGTGCGAGCAACCCTCAGAGTTTTATAGTAAGCACGAGCAGAAAGTGAAAATTTCTCGGTAGCATTACGCAGTATCGCCAAACCGTCCTCCTCGACGTCGATTAGCCTCTCGATATCACCCGCTGGTAGGTGTGCGTTGCACAATACCATAGCCCTTGCATTAGCGTTCGCACAGGAAGTGTAGCGAGTTATTTGCACTTGACGCGCGCGTAGAACCCTTTCAGCGATGTCCGCCGAACTTTCCCCACACTCGCCAGGCGATAACTGATAGGGCTCGACAGGCTCTACCGCTAGGAATATATCGATACGATCAAGCAGCGGTCCCGATAGCTTTTTCTGGTAATCTTCGGCACAAAGCGGTGCCCTGCGACAGCTGCGTTTAGGATCGTCCAAATAGCCGCATCGACACGGATTCATAGCGGCTATAAGTTGAAAACGCGCAGGGTAGGTCACATGCGCGTGCGCACGCGCAACCGATATGCTTCCACTTTCTAACGGTTGGCGCAATGCTTCGAGTGCTTGGCGCGAAAACTCTGGAAGCTCATCGAGGAATAAAACGCCGTTGTGGGCAAGAGAAATTTCGCCCGGTAGAGCATTGCGTCCACCTCCCACTAACGCTGGTAGTGATGCCGAGTGATGCGGCGAACGAAATGGACGCTGGGCGCTAGGTCCCTTACCTCCAGATTCCGTATCGTTAAGGAAATCACCAGCAATCGATTGGATACGAGCCGTTTCTAGAATTTCCATCGCAGTCATCGGCGGTAGAATCGTCGGAAGGCGTTCGGCAAGCATGGACTTGCCCGCACCAGGCGTGCCAGTCATCAGCAAATTATGCCCACCCGCCGCCGCTATCTCGATACCTCGACGCGCGCTCTCTTGCCCCTTTAAGTCAGAGAAATCGTAAGGAGAGGGCGCCACATAGCCTTGACTACGGCAAGGGCGCGAGGGCGGTAGCGGCTCTTGTAGTTGTTGCAACGCCTGCGCTAAAGAATCTACACAGAGGATAGATAAGCCACCGACCCACGCAGCCTCGCTACCGTTCGGCGTCGGGCATAGAAGGGCTTTCTCATAACTATGCGCTGCTATCGCGCCAGACAAGATACCAGCAACGGGGAGCAGACGACCATCCAAGCCTAACTCGCCTAGCGCGATGTATGGCTCTATGCTCTCCTGCTCTAGTACCCCCAAGGCAACTAGTAGCGCAAGCGCAATCGGTAGGTCGAAATGGCTTCCTTCCTTGCTCAAATCTGCAGGCGAAAGGTTAACCGTGATGCGTTTCGGCGGTAAAGCCAATCCCGAATGTGCAAGCGCCGAGCGAATGCGCTCGCGCGATTCACCGACCGTCTTATCCGCTAGACCAACTATGTTAAAGCTAGGCAACCCACCGCTAAGCCCCACTTGAACCTCAACTCGCCGCGCATCAACACCCTGAAACATCAGCGTATGGACATAGGATACCATACACCTCTTATAGCACGAGAGCTAGTGACAGTTATTCGCTTTTTAGTAGAACTCGGATAAAAATACAGTGCCTAGAAGACAACCTTCAAACCAGGACCTACAAACAACTCGTTGTTAAATGTGCCGTAGAAGTAATAATCGAGCCCCAACTCTAGAAAAATACGGCGGTGCAGGCGCAAGGAATAACCACCACCTATCTTAAAACCAGGTAAAAAATTCTGCGCCGAGACAGGGAACTCCAAGCCTAAAGAAAGGTATATGTCGTTGCGCTTGGCTGTTAGGGCAAGCGGCGATAAAAAATAGTAACGCGAATCAAAACCTATAAATACCGGATAGTCTACCCTAGTTTCACGAGAAAGACCTTTATAGATAACAACATTCTCCACTGGTATGTTCGATATATTTGCCTCAAATAAAAAATGCCGTAGCGCATCTCCTCCGCCTACCTTGAACCTTCCGCTGAGCGGATTCATGAGCGGCGCAACCTGCCCATCGATCGAAATAAAGCCCGCTTGTGCAGGTGAAGAAAAAAGCGAAAAGACAAACAATAGCGACAGTAATCTGACCATGTAGGAGAAAAAAGAAGAAGTAAGGCGCATTACAAAAAATCCATCCGAATCGAAGTTAGAAGCGATAGCCAATCGCCGAGTTAAGTGAGAATGTGTTTACTGGAATTACTCCGTATAGGTAATACTCCGAACCAAAACGCAAGACTAGGCTGCGCTTTTTTAGCAAAGATAGCTGGTAGCCAGCCGACAACTTTACACCAGGGTAGTAGGTCGCAAGTTGCGGTAGCCAATCGACACCTCCTCCGATATAGACATTATGCCTTTTAGAGCCTTTGCGCATCATGACACGAACGTCCATACCAACTAGATACAGCTCGCTACCTCCTAGTGATTTAGCATCGCTAATCTTTTCTTTAATCGGGACAGTGTTGTTGAAGTTGGAAAAACGTAGTTCAGGGGCAGCGAAGATCACACCGCCATTAAAGTCTACGACAAATCTTCTACCGAAAGACACCGAGCCCTTGAGGTACGGGGCTCCGCCACCCGTAGCACCTTGCAAGCCATAGCCGAATGCAGCCGATAACTCTACCCCGCCTGCAGAGGGTATCGATGTAGTCATTCCGCAGACTAAAAGCAACGCGAGGGCTACAAAACGCCCCAAGTAGCCGTTTCTCGATAAAAATTTTGTAATCATTTCATACCCACAAAGAAAGCAATATCGACCCGCACTAGGCGCAATAGTAACATAGAAAGCACGCAAAGAGTAACAACCCTAGCAAACACCTAGAAGGCGTACTTCAAGCCTAATCGCAGGTTAAAGATGTTTGCAGGTGGAGTCGGCACGATATTGACTTCCGTTCCAATTTCCATAAACAACGAACGCGTCAACCGTCGCGTATAGCCGCCAACTAACTTCATCGATGGCATTATCGATAGAAAATCAGAGCCCTGCCAAAAACTAGGTACAGACCAATCGCCACCAAACCCAAAGAAAATATCGTTAGGAACATCGGGGTCATAGGCAAAATCACCCAAAATATAATAACGCCCCTCTAGTCCAATCGTCGCATAGAGTTGCGGCGTCTGGTAGCGAGACCCTACTAACGTCGAGATAGGAACATCGAATGCCCTATTGTGGACAGCATCATTTACAAGCTCTTGTAATATCGCTTGGGTGCCAGCTCGGAGATCGATCGAATAGCGATACCCTTGAAAAATACCAACCGAAAATTCGGTGACCCATTTACGACCTAGTCCAAAATTGAACTTAGCACCGCCTCCGTGTTGTAGCCTATCACCAGAATCAACGACTATCACTAGTTCGTCGATCACGCTATCGATACCGACTACTCCGTAGTAACCATCGAAACCCACATACCAAGCGCGCGCAGTACGTATAGGCGCAAGCACAAGAAGCAAGCTGAAAACAGCGAATATCGCTATACGAAATGGTTTCGTTAACTTTTTTGTCAAAATCTTTGTTAGAGGCGCCATTATGGGCTTCGTTAAAGGCATGGTGCAATCCATCCGTAAATAGTTGTAAATAACGAGCAAAGGACGCAACAGCAGCTGGCTAACGATTGCTTACCTTTTCGAAAAACAAATTCTAGTAAGCAAACAGCAAAAAGCATGCCAATAATGTATAAAAACGCATGCTATGATGCTGGGCTTATGCCTAACGCGACTAAATATATTCGTGTCGTCACATGGAATGTGAACTCCGTTCGCTTGCGCATCAACGCACTCGCTCGCATAGTCGAACTACTAAAACCAGACATACTATGCCTGCAGGAAACAAAAGTAGAAGACAAACTATTTCCCTATAAAGAATTCAATGCGTGGGGCTTTGACCATATCGCCGTGCGTGGCGAAAAATCCTATAATGGAGTCGCGACTCTATCGCGCCTACCGATCATCGAATCTTCGCATATAAACTTTTGCGGAAAAAAAGATTGTCGGCATTTAGCCGTAAACATCGATATACACAGCAAAAACTCTACTAGTAAAAATCATTCGGATGGTAAAATCCTAACCGTGCATAACCTTTATGTGCCAGCGGGTGGGTATGTCGCCGACCCTATACTAAATGAAAAGTTTCAGCATAAACTAAACTTCGTCGAGGAGATAGCAAACCATTTTGCAAACACGAACGCACAACAGAAAAATGCCGCTAATAATCCTTGCCTGCTATTGGGAGACTTGAACATCGCTCCGCTACCAAACGATGTATGGGCACACGAAAAAATGCTACGAGTAGTCTCGCATACAGAAGAAGAGGTTTCTCGCTTCAACCACGCGCAAGAAAGCGGCGGTTGGTGCGATGTGATGCGCGTTATCTACCCACCGTCTGATAAACTCTACAGTTGGTGGAGCTATCGCCAGCCATACGCTAAAGGCTATGGGCGTAGGCTAGACCATATCTGGGCGGATGCGACGCTCGCTCCGTTACTCAAATCTGTCGAGGTTCTAAAAGAAACTAGGCAGTGGGAACGACCATCCGACCATGTGCCCGTATGCGCCGAGTTCATACTACCATTATCGAGCGGGTAAAAACCCTTGCTGGCGGTGAAAATGGGGAGAAAAATAGACGAACAAAAACACAGCGCAGAAGGAAGCGAGGAGGGTAGCGACTTGTGGCGTGCGATTATGCGTAGCACGCGCAAGATCATAAACAAACCTATAACAAATCATAGGAAAAGCCATAGTAAAAACTATGGGAAAAACCATGGGCAGAGCTATCGAGAATTCCGTAAAGACGACAACATCGCCAACGAAAAGAAAAACCCTCTTTCTAATATCGCTAGTAGTTCTGCTGCTAACCTCGCGAAAAAAAATACAACAAAAGTAACTACAGCAGCGAGCGTGAGTGACTTAGAGCAAAGCAAGGCTAGCGGGTTAGATCGTCGATTAGCGCAAAAGTTACGGCGAGGTAACGTTCCCATCGAGATTACTCTGGACCTGCACGGCATGACACGCGCAGCAGCAGCAGCAGCGTTGCGTACGCAGATTCCCAACTACCACGCTCAAGGAAAGCGCTGTTTGCTAATCATCACAGGTAAGGGTAAGGGGCTGTTACGCAACGACCTGCCAATGCTGTTGGGCGAGCAAACTTTAAAGCATATAGTACTAGGACATTGCTTGGCACAAGCTCGCGATGGAGGCTCGGGGGCTCGTTATGTCTTGTTACGGCGCAAACGCAACTACTTATGCTAAACTAATACTTGACCTGAATAATACTAATATAAACTATTATCGCATTGTCCTAATCATAAGCTGATCGCACCTAACTACAATATGACCTTTCCACGCGCACTAGTTATAGCAGTAACCTACTGCCTTCTAACCATCGCATGCACTAGTGACGGGAGGGATGCCAGCATACAGCAATACAAAAAAGGCGATGGTTTCAAAAAAGCACTGCTAAAGCAGCCCAGTGAGAAGAACTTCGCCATCGGCGACACCTTCACATACGATAATCCGCAAACAACCTGGCGCATAAACGGCATCACCAGCAACAGACTACTGTGGGAGAGCGACAGTGGCGAACGCATGGAAACCAGCACCGACCCATTCCTGCCAGCATTCGCTTGGCAGAGCCTGCGCTACGGTAACGGCAGACGTAGCATCACGCAAATTAGTGGCAGCCTGTTCCCCATTAAGAAAGGCAATAGCTTGCGTTTCGTCGCCAATACATCCTTTAGTGGTAAGAAGCGTAGCCTTACATGGAACTGCATAGTGGGTGAAAAACAACAGACGCCAACACCTGCAGGAATCTTCGATACATTCGATGTCCTATGCCAAAGAAAAAACGCAGATGCATTAATCTACAAATACTCGCCAGCATTGGCACGCATAGTCGAGTTTCGCACGCCAGGCTTGGGGCTTGCGCCAGTAATACAAAGGCAGCTTATCTCATACGATTCGATAGCCGGCATCGTCCATAGCAGTGGCTCGCAACCAGTAGATAGGCTACCGCCCATACCACTGAGCGAAGACGAGCAGGTAGCACCCCCATTTCGCCCAAACCTAACGCCAATAGCTCCTCTACCATTCGCTCAACCGCCAACAGACTTCTTCGCTCCGCAGCTCGATTCGCTACCAGAGAAAGGTCCCGTAGAAAAACCCATCGCCGATCCGCTAAAACGCATCCTCGAGGAAAGGCTGAAACTACGCCAACAGCAGAAAACGCCGCTACTACCGCAGTTTACGCCACAAAAAGAAGTGCAGGAGAAAAAAATACAAGAGGAAGAGGATAAAGAAAAGCAGGAAGAAAAGCAGGAAGAAAAGCAGAAACAAGAAAATGAAGATAAGTCAGAAAAAGAGAAAGAATCTAACGCAAAGCCAGCGCAACAAAACACAAGTAAACTAGACACCCAGCCACAGCAAGATGCGAACGCACAGGCGGATACCTCAACAGAAAAACAAAATACCACTAGCGCGGTGCGGCTAGGCGAGTACGCCTCGCTATCGCAAGCAAGACAAGCGTGGCAGAAACTAAGTGGCGAGTTTAAATCGGTATTTTCTGGCAGAAGATACGATATAACCCGCAGTAATGACGGAGCAAAAGGTATTCTCTATGCAGTGTATGTATACCCTTATGTCAACAGCGAGGCTGCAGAAGATGCTTGTCTAGCAGTGCGGAAGAAATATCGCCTCAGCGCGTGTAGCGTTACAGCATGGAAGAAATAAAGCGAGTAACCTATAATCAACCCTATAACCGTCAACCCCATCGTATAAGGAAAATCTATGTCTAGATCAGCAGAAGAAGTATCTATGCGCGACAAGTCTCGCCTCCCCTCAAGGCATGTTAGCGTTGGTGCATCGAGCGCACCACACAGGTCTTACTACTACGCTATGGGAATGACAGAGGAAGAGATAGCGCAGCCATTCGTTGGTGTCGCCACTTGCTGGAACGAGGCAGCACCTTGTAACATCTCGCTTGGGCGGCAGGCAGCGGCTGTGAAGTTGGGTGTTAAGTCTGCGATGGGAACTCCGCGAGAGTTTACGACCATTACGGTCACGGATGGAATCGCGATGGGGCACCAAGGTATGAAGTCCTCTTTAGTCAGCCGCGACCTTATAGCCGATTCGGTAGAACTTACGATGCGCGGGCATTGCTACGATGCGTTAGTTGGTATCGCGGGTTGCGATAAATCTTTACCAGGCATGATGATGGCGATGTTGCGCTTGAATGTACCTTCGGTTTTTCTCTATGGCGGCTCAATACTACCAGGCAAACACAAAGGCAAGGATGTCACAATACAGGATGTCTTCGAAGCCGTTGGCGAGTTCGCAGGTGGTAAAATTGACGAGGAGGCTCTGCACGAGTTGGAGTGCGTTGCTTGTCCTTCCGCTGGCTCTTGCGGAGGACAGTTTACAGCCAATACGATGGCTTGCGTTTCTGAAGCGATCGGCTTGGCGCTACCGGGCTCGGCGGGCACTCCCGCACCATACGAAAGCCGCGATGCATACGCGCGACACGCTGGCGCATCCGTGATGACGCTGCTCGAGAAAGGTATCAAGCCTAGGGACATAGTAACACGCGCCGCGCTTACAAACGCTGCTCGAATTGTATCTGCTAGCGGCGGTTCTACAAACGCAGCCCTACATCTACCCGCGATAGCGCACGAGTGCGGTATCGATTTCGACCTACACGAGGTATGCCGTATTTTTCGCGATACCCCCTACATCGCCGACTTGAAACCATCTGGCAAATACGTTGCTCTAGATTTACATTTAGTCGGCGGCGTGCCAGTGTTGATGAAAGCATTGCTAGACGCTGGGTTGCTCGACCCCGACTGCATGACCGTTACTGGCAAAACGATCGGTGAAAATCTCGAATCTGTGGTATTCCCGACCGACCAAGATGTCGTGCGCCCTTGCGCGAACCCAATATCAAAAAATGGTGGCGTAGTCGAGTTGCGTGGCAATTTGGCGAGCGAGGGGGCGATCGTCAAAATCGCAGGTATGGATAATTTACAGTTCACAGGTAAAGCGCGAGTATTCAACAGCGAAGAAGAGGCTTACGACGCGGTATGTAAACAACAGTTCGAAGACGGTGAGGTATTGGTTATTCGCTACGAAGGACCTAAGGGGGGACCGGGTATGCGAGAGATGTTGGCAACTACCGCCGCGCTGTACGGACAGAATCGAGGCGATAAGGTCGCTCTAATTACAGACGGACGCTTTTCGGGCGCAACACGCGGATTTTGTGTAGGGCATGTGGGACCAGAGGCAGCGACGGGTGGCATGATAGCATTGCTCGAAAACGGCGACATGATCAAAATGGATGCTGCGAAAGGAACTATTTCCGTCGACTTGTCGGACGCCGAGATCGAAAGCAGGCGGATGAAGTGGGTCGCTCCAAAGCACGACTACCAGTCAGGTGCGCTGTGGCGCTACACGCAAACGGTAGGACCTGCCGAAAAGGGCGCTGTAACCCATCCAGGCGCAAAAAGCGAAACGCATCGCTACGACCTTATCTAGCGGAACTAACAAAAGTGAGTTCAAGTGAATACAATAAACCTCACTAGACCTGAGTATTCTGCCTCTTTATTTACAAAGTCGAGCGTAAATCCGCGAGCATCACATATTAGTATAGGAGACAGCGTCTACGAAATTAGTAACGCTATCTTGTTGCAAACCGCCGTCGTTGCACAATAGGCTTATGTTTTTTGTAGCGCGCTCTAAAACTCCATCGATGATGTCTCTATCTATAGGGCTAAAGCGAGCCAAAACATAATCTTCGACCGCGGTAGTAGCTAATGGTCGCCCGATACCGATACGCATACGCCAGTAGTTGCGCCCGATAGTGCCATCGATGCTACGCAACCCTTTGTGTCCGCCATCCGAACCGCCACACTTCATCTTAACGCGCCCTAGTGCTAAATCTAGGTCGTCGTGGACTACTAGAATTTCTTGCATGCCCTTATTACGCAAGAGGTTTGACGCAAACGCTGCGCCCGAGCAATTCATGTAGGACATAGGCTTCAGCAAACGAATGTTATCATCGTGCGTTAACCCTTGCGTCAGCTTTTCGGCGTATGTAGCCTTGCCTTTTAACCGATTGTGCCAAACTAGCCCGCGCTCTTTGGCGAGCCGATCCACTAGCATGAAGCCTATATTATGACGCGTATTCGCATAGCGCGCACCCGGATTACCAAGCCCAACGATGAGAAGCGGCATTACCGACGATAGATGCAGGTGTGGTTTTGTTTAGCCTCGTTATAAGCCAATCGATATGCCGCGCATCATCAGCTTTCCACCATCGCATTCCAACGAACCCGGTCTTTTATCGGTCGGCTTGCTACGCTTTAGTTGCACGAAGTACTTCTCCTGCGTCTTGTCTATCTTCTCCAAGCCTATCGCTTGGCTTGCGTTTTTTTTGCCAAACTCACGCGCTTTTTTCACACATTCAGCGAAGGATGGAAATTCTATTTTCATGCTACCAAACGACATCGAACTAGTACTCTCAGCACTCGACTTTTCAGGGTTAGGAAAAGCGAAAGCTAGCGTTAAAAATAATATCGTTGTCAAAACCCGTGGCAAAATCCACATGCGCTTATACCTCTTAGTCTTCTAGTACCCAACTCTATCAAGGTATGGTAGCACAATTTAGGCATCGATGTAGACTAACTAAGATACATAAAATCCTTTTAGTCGCTTCAGCTTGCTTTGCTCTTTATACAGAGCCATACCTTCATCGCCGCGTCAAAGTGCTCGAAACGCGAAAGCTCTTGCAAGCCCGTAGGCGAAGTGACATTTATTTCGGTTAGTAGTCCGTCTATCACATCGATGCCAGTAAACAATAAACCTTTCTGTTGTAACATCGGCTTCAGACGTTCGCAAATTTCTATATCGCGCGTGCTCAAGGTAGTTTTTTCTGCGATGCCACCGATATGCATGTTAGCACGAATCTCGCCCCGCGGCGGGCGACGGTTGATAGCCCCCAGCAGTTCACCATCGAGCAGGATGATGCGCTTGTCACCCTCGCTTACGCTCTTTATGTATGCTTGTGCAATTATCGGAGTGCGTTCGCTCCCTTCGACATCGGGACAAAAAGACTCTAGATACGAGGCGAAGTTCACATCGTCCTTGCTGAATAGAAAGATACCGGCACCGCCATTACCATAAAGAGGCTTCAACACCAAATCGCCGACCTCGTCTCTGAACGCCCGTAGCTCGTGTCTATCCATGGAGATTATGGTTTGTGGCATCAAGTCGGGGTAATAGGCTACTAGCAACTTCTCTGGTGCGTTGCGCACGGATATCGGATCGTTTACGACTAAAGTATCGCCCGCGAGGTGCTCTAGGATATGCGTTGCGGTGATATAGCCCATGTGGAAGGGCGGGTCTTGACGCATCAGCACAATATCGACATCACGCCTGAGGTTCTTACGCATAGCGGCTTCCAGCAGGACGGAGCCATCATCGCCTATTCGCATCGGACGCAAGGGAGCGGTTACTTCACAAGCGTTCATGGTCAACTCGTGCGGGCGGTAATAGAATAGCTGCGCGCCATCGCTTTGCGCAGCGCGTGCAAGCGCGTAGCTGGAGTCGCCTTGCGGGTCGAGTCCTTGCGGCGGGTCCATCTGAAAGGCTACTCGTACAGAGTCTGAGCGCAGGGGGGTAGCTGACAGCATGCCATAAAATGACACTAAATTTTACAAAAAACGAGGCTTTTGTGCCACCATACCAATCTTTATAGATTAGCGATTACTATTCCCCTCTCCTTGACTCTTATAGTAGTTAAGCCCTTTGCGAGAGCTAGCCCTTACGAGGGTAAATCGCCGCTATACTCAAAAAACCTATCATCGTGTGGCGAATTGTAGTAGATAGAAAAATCAACAGATTCTAGAAAGTCGTAATATCTAAATATAGTAACTTCCTTGAAGATATCACCACCTCCATCATTTCTCCTTGCCGTAACAGCAATTACCAAGTCCGCGCCTTTTCTATTAAAGGCAATACTATCCTTATCAAAAGGAGCAACATCGTCAAATATTAAGTATATCTCGTTGCTGCCATTAATATCACTTACGAGAGCTCCGTCAAAAGTAGCAATAGGTAACTCGTAGATATCATCACCATCTCCACCTTCTAATTTATCGTAGCCTTTACTACCCAATAATCTGTCGTTACCAGGACCGCCACTGACATTATCTTTTCCACCACCACCATGGAGGATATCGTTGCCTTTGTAGCCCGATATGGAATTATCACCATCATCGCCTGCTATTTTGTCATCAAATTTAGAACCTTGTACTTTTTCGAAGTTTCTCGCCCTATCTCCCCTAGCATGCCCTCCAGATGTGAAGACGAAACCGTCGCTATCGACATTAGACAAATCAACTTCTACCCCTATGGTTGATTTTATGTACGATAGAATATCGTTTCCCTGACCACCGTCTAGATGGTCTGCTTCCGCACCTCCTTCTATAGTGTCATCACCCTTACCGCCCAACATGGTATCTTTACCATTCGAGCCTGCCATTGTATCGTTGCCATCATTGCCGAAAATTCTATCACCTCCATCACCACCGAATAACCTATCGTTGCCATGCCAGCCTACGATTACATCTTGCCCCTGATCTCCATACAGAGTATCGTCTCCCTCACCACCATTAAGCAGATCATCACCTCTACGGCCACGTATATTGTCTCTGCCTGCGTATCCGAACATGCTATCGTTATTATGGGTACCGACAAGTCTATCGTTACCCGTTGTACCTTTGTAGTCTGCCATTATAATTCCTCCAAATTTGCGTTGCTTTCATAGTCAATTTATAAAAATAGATATTTTAATAAAAAAAACAACCTTTTTTATGAGCGAGAAAATTACTACCTATGCTCGGTTGTTAGAGGGGGCTAAATGTGCTAGAGTGAACTGCCTTTTGGCTATAGTGCTAAACGATGCGTCATAATAGACGTTGCGGACCCGGGGGCGGTACCCGGCGCCTCCACCATTTTCTCTGAAAGTGCCTTCTTTGATAGCAGGTAGCGTGCAGAGAAAACGATGGGGGCGAAATAGATTCGACGTGCGTAATAAAAGGCGCGCTCGGCATTCGGTGGAGTCCCGCTGTTATCGGGCTAAATCATAACGTGCAAACGATAATGCGCGTGTAGTTGCCCAAGCCGCTTAACCGCAGCAAAAGCAACATCTGAACTAGCACCCTGTTGGTTTTAAAATTAACGGGGCGCGAATTCGCAAGCCCTAGACCCCTACACAGGTCTAGGCGGGGCTCGCCGGTGCCTGGCAACAGAAACCGGCACCATCCCTTGAGCCCCAACAACCTTAGCATATAGCCGCCACACAATGAAATCGACGCACGACGCATTCGGATACACCGAAATGATACACGAGGCACTACGAGGGGTCGTGCGCAAAACCCTACAACGAGCGCAAGAATTTGGGATGCCGCTCGATCATCACTTCTACATAACCTTCAAGACCATGGCTCAACGAGTAGTGCTACCACTATACCTACGCCAGAAATACCCCGAAAGCATGACTATCGTCTTGCAATATCAGTTCCATAACCTACGCGTAGGCGATAAGGGGTTTTCCGTCTCACTGAGCTTCGGCGGTAAGTTCGAAAACCTATACATCCCGTTCAGCGCAGTCGAAATGTTCTCAGACCCTGAAGCAGAGCTAGTGCTAAACTTCGAGGGCAATAGATCAGAGCACGAACAGGAAATTGGACTCAATCATAAGCCTGGAAGGATCTACCCACGCGCTACAAACAAAACAGACGAAATAAACGAGCCTACACAATTGCTAAAACCTACGCCGAGTAATGCTACAAGGCGTGAAGAGCCGCAAGGAAACGCTACTAAAGGTGGTAGCACTAGCAACAGCGAGTGGCTTAAAACAGACGATAAAGATGGCTATAAAGAGAGCAATAAGGGGGATTCCAAAAGTTCGGATAGCACCTCACCTTTTATAAAAGGCATCTCATATAGCATGGTTTCCCACAAACCGAAACGCACCAATAAGCTAAAATCTGTTGAAAGCAGTAAAAAACCAAATGATAAAATTACTAGAGAAACATTTGCAAACGCAAGGATAGAAACCGTTATAAATACAGGGGTAAACGAGAGAATAGGCGCAGAAGAAGGAGCAAGGGTGCTAACATTTAAAGCGAAGAATCACGACGCAGATAAGCGCAAGCAAGACGATAATAGCCCTGAACCTGAAACTAGGTAACACCTGCTGATGCCTCGCATAACAGAGAAGTCGTTCTGTAGAAAATGTATCCGCCACGGATGATATGGCTTGGGATAGCCTTTTTGGCGGAATGGAAACGACAGCGAGCGAACAACAAAAAACCATCAAAGAGCCCTACATGCAAAGAACCGAACGACCAGTAGCACTTGAGCAAGCGAACGCATCCCCTCAGCAATGTTTCAGCTACGCGCCAATATTTTCTCTCGGTGAGTCTAATACTTCATACCGTAGCCTAGATTCTCCTAGCTCGTTCATCGAAGAAAGTAGTTTCGAGGACGAAACAATTTTAAAAGTAGATCGCCGTGCGCTCACCCTACTCTCCTCACACGCGTTCCAAGACATCAACCACTTCTTGCGTAGCAGCCACCTAAAACAACTCGCGCGAATACTAGAGGATAAAGAAGCGTCAGATAATGATCGCTTCGTCGCATACGACCTTTTGAAAAACGCCAATATCGCATCAGCAGGAACTTTGCCGATGTGCCAAGATACAGGCACTGCGTTGGTAATGGCGAAAAAAGGACAGCGCGTATGGTGCCACACAGCAGAAGATAATAGCGATGAAAAGGCAATCGCTCGCGGAATATTCTTAGCCTATAACGAGAAAAATCTGCGATACAGTCAACTATCTCCGCTAAGCATGTTCGAAGAAAAAAACACTCGCGACAACCTACCCGCGCAAATAGAAATATTCGCTCAAGACGCGCAAAAAAGCATCGACGAATACCACTTCTTGTTCATCGCTAAAGGAGGAGGCTCCGCCAACAAGAGTTTCCTCTTTCAACCGCCGCCATCGATACTCGATGAAGAACGCATGCTGGCATTCCTCGATGAAAAAATACGCACCCTCGGTACAGCCGCTTGCCCGCCATACCATCTCGCAATCGTTATCGGTGGCACCTCCGCAGAGTTTACTCTAAAAACTGCAAAACTCGCATCAACGCACTACCTAGACCAACTGCCAAGCGAAGGGGGAGAGAAGGGGCAAGCCTTCCGCGACCACAAAATGGAAAAAACAATCCTAAACATGACGCAAAAAATGGGAATCGGCGCGCAATTCGGCGGCAAATACTACTGCCACGATGTGCGCGTGATACGATTGCCACGACACGGCGCAAGCCTACCAATCGCACTTAGCGTATCTTGTTCTGCCGACCGCCAAGCACTAGGGAAAATAACTCGCGATGGGGTTTTTTTAGAAGAACTGGAGCACGAACCAGCTCAATTCCTGCCACAGATTGCTCCCACAAAAGGACCTGTTGTCTCGATAAATCTGCAACTCCCCATGGACGAAATACGAGCCGAACTTTCTAAACACCCGATAAAAACAAGGCTTTCGTTAAATGGACCAATCATCGTCGCGCGAGATGCCGCGCACGCTAAACTACGCGCACGCATAGCAGCGGGAGATGGCTTGCCAGACTACTTCAAACAACACCCGATATACTATGCTGGTCCTGCAAAAACGCCAAAAGGATACTCGTCTGGATCATTCGGACCAACGACCGCCGGGCGCATGGACGGGTATGTCGCAGAATTTCAAGACTTGGGAGGCTCGATGGTAATGCTCGCTAAAGGCAACCGTTCTAAAGAAGTACGAGACGCTTGCCGAAACTATGGCGGATTCTACCTAGGCTCGATAGGAGGGGCTGCGGCAAGACTCGCACAAGATTGCATACGCAGCGTCGAAACCATCGAGTATCCAGAGTTGGGCATGGAGGCGATAAGGATGATAATCGTTGAAAATTTTCCCGCCTTCATCGTGATCGACGACAAAGGAAACGACTTCTTTAAAGCGCTAGACTATCGCGGCACGAGCGATAAACATTGACAAAAATATTGCAAAAATACCTATGGCTAACAATAACCCTGCCGTAAAGCGAGTGCGCTTGCACCAGAAAGATTTGCCGCCAGACCTAGTGCTGAATGGCGATATCGCCGTCGACACCGAAACGACGGGGTTAGAAATATTTACGCGCGATCGATTATGCCTCGTGCAATTGTGCGAGCAAAATCGAAGTTTTACCGACGGTAATGGTAGCGAGTGTCATCTCGTACAAATCGATGTCGAGCAGAGTGAAGCCCCACATTTGAAAAAATTGCTCGAAGACAAAACGCGTACAAAAATATTTCACTACGCTCGCTTCGATGTGGCGGTATTAGAAAAGGCTCTGGCGATAAAGACCTCTCCTGTCTATTGCACAAAAATCGCATCAAAAATCGCACGCAGCTACTCAAGTGCTCACGGGTTGAAGGACTTATGCAGAGAATTCCTAAGCATCGATATGTCGAAAAAGCAGCAGAGCTCCGATTGGGGACGAGCAAAACTCAGCGAAGCGCAAAAGCACTATGCCGCACTAGATGTAGCATACCTGCACGAAATTAGAACGAAGCTCGACGCCATACTCGCGCGTGAAGGACGCTCGAAGCTAGCTGACGAATGTTTCGAATCGCTACTAACACGAGTGCGCCTCGACCTTGCGGGCTGGGGCGAGCAGGATATCTTTTCGCACTGAAAAAAGATACAATAAGATACAAAATATTATAAGCAAAAATAAACTATGCTGATACAATTACATCTTTTAATTAGAATAACCAATGCTCATTATCAAATAGGTATGCAAAATGGTTAAAGCATTCGAACATTTTGACCAAAAGAAAGCTCTTGAGGTGCTTGTTTGGATTGCTACTAGGAAGAAAAACGCTGATCAGTTTAGCGTAAGTAAAATTTGCTATTTTGCTGACAAATGGCACCTGAACAGACATGGGCGTCCTATAATAGGGGACGAATATCGGGCTATGGAATATGGGCCTGTTCCTTCGTGTGTCTACAATTTAATAAAGAAAGAAACAAATTTTATCAAGCCTGATATTTATGAGGATTTAGAACGGTCCATCAGAGTTGATCCTATCTCTACCCCTAATGCTAGAAGGAAAAAGATAATAGCTCTTCGAGAGCCAGAGTTGGATTATTTGTCGGGAAGCGATATCCACTTTTTAAAAGAATCTTTAAATTTTTGTAAAGGCAAAGGCTTTGCGGAATTATCTAGAATTTCGCATGATAAAGCTTGGAAAAATAATATAGATGACAAAATGAATTACGAAGATATGGTTAAGGATGACAATCCTCACAGGCAGGAAATTCTTGAAGAAATTAGAGAAAACGCCAAGTTTCTCGCTTTTGTTTGCTGATGTTTTATTTTTTTTAAATCTTAATGCAAGATGATTCACTTAATCTAAAAGTTGGGTATTTTTGCAAAATAAAGTACACCGATTTAAGAAAACCTAAAGAACAGGGAGGTGGAACTTATGAGAAATATAAATTTTGTTTCTTGGTTTTATCGGTTCCACAATCTATTTTCTTTTTCAATAGTAACCCATGGCATATTACAGAAGCTCAGTTAAAAATCCTTCCTGGTGAGATAAATCCTTATGTTCCCCATAATGCCTCAAGCCACCACAAGTTAAAGCACATAAGCTATCTCAATCTTTCTCAACTAAAAACCCTATACAAAAATAACGTTTCTTCTGCAGAAGAGATTTGCGAAATGCCACAACCTATTGTGCAAAAAACAATAAACTTTTTTAAAAATTCTATGAAAGGCGAACCACAATCTGACTCCACTATTTCGCGAAGAATGACAGGTAAGATTATCTGTTCGCTAGAAGATTGCTTGAGAAACAGGACAGCAGATAAACCATAAGAAATAAACGAGAGTATACTGCTACTTATCTGCAAGCGGGTGCTTCGTATGCACCAACTTCTGTAACTGCTCGTCTACTAGGTGCGTGTAAATCTGGGTCGTAGAAATATCCGAATGCCCAAGCATCGTTTGAATCGCACGTAAATCCGCACCACCCGCAAGCAAGTGTGTCGCAAAGGCATGGCGTAATTTGTGCGGCGATAGTTTGCTCGCATCAAGCCCGACTCGCGTTGCCGCATCCTTCAACAGCTGACCGAAACGCTGACGCGTAAGGTGACCTTTGAGCGAAGTCGAGGGAAAAATATACGGTGAAACTCCTTTAAGGTAATTCGGAATGAACTTTTCTCGCACATTCAAGTAAGAATCGTATGCGCTAAATGTGCTAGGTAGCAACGGAACAAAACGAATCTTGTCTCCCTTGCCGACTATCTTCGCAATAGGAGGTTCCCTAGAAAGTGCTCCTCGCTCGAGGCTAACAAGCTCCGAGACGCGCAGGCCAGAGCCGTAGCATAGCGAAACCAATAACCGCAGGCGCAACGAATTCGCTTTAGTAGCCGTCGATCTCCCATCATGCTCTATACCTTCCATTAACAAGCGCATCATCTGTACGCTAGGCACTCGCGGGAGAAGACGCGAAAATCGAGGCGACTCCATGTGTAAAGTCGGGTCTTGCGGGCATAACCGCTCAGCTACCACAAAGCGATAAAACTGCCGTAGCGTAGCAAGGTTACGCGCCAAACTCGTTGCTTTTAGCTCGCGCACATCGTGCAGGTAGCCATACCAATCTTGTAGATCATCGCGCTCAGCACTCTTCAGCGATTTACCGCGCGCGTGCAAAAAATCGGCGAGAGCACGCAAGTCCGAGCGGTAAGCAGACATCGTGTTCTGCGCTATGTTGCGCTCAGCAAAACGAGCGTCCAAAAACCAATCAACTAAATTCTTGTCTTCAGAGTAGTCAAATTCATTACCTGCCTCCATAACTTCTTCTTCCATATACTCAATGTATAATAAACAAAGCGTAATAGCCAAAGTACAAGCAAGCCACGCATAACAGCAGTAGGTAACAACCGCCACTTGCACTATTGACTTCACAACTACTATTGTCAAAAATCCTCAATATAAATACGAAAAGGTAGGAAAGATGTTCGATCAACTGAGTCAATCGCTAGAAAACGTGTTCGGCGGATTGCGTAGGCGCGCTTCCTTGCGCGAACAAGACATAGAAAACGCAAACCAAGAAATACGTCGTGCTCTGCTAGAGGCAGATGTGGCGTTAAACGCGGTCAAAGCATTCTTCGAAAATTTCGCACCGCGCACCGATCTGCTAACACAAGAGCTGGCTCAAACTATAAACCCAGCCGATGAACTACTGAAACGAGCGCAAAATGCGCTCGCTCGTTTGCTAGGCGAAGGCGCACAGCGACCGATGCGATTAGCCTCAACAGAGATAGAATTGTCAAACCCGCCAACAATTTTGCTCGCAGGACTACAAGGGAGCGGAAAAACTACAACCGCCGTAAAACTCGCCTTTCATCTTCAAAAACAGAAGCACAATCCGCTACTCGTATCACTCGACTTCTCCAGACCCGCCGCAGAACAGCAGCTGCTAACACTAGCGCAACGCGCCAAAATCCCAACCATCCTACAAAGCGAAAACCCTGAAAATAACGAAGGAGTAACCGGTAACGCCATAACTAATAGAGTCATAGCATTCGCAAAGCATGCAAAAAATATCGCTACAAAAAAAAACGCGCTACTGATTTGCGATACCGCCGGACGCATGCAGGTAGACGAGCAAGCGATGGATGAAATTGCTAGCATCGCAAAAATACTCACACCACGCGAAACGCTACTCGTAGCCGACGCTATGCTCGGGCAAGAAGCGGCAAATATCGCCGAGAGCTTCAAACAACGCTTACAAATAAGTGGAATAATACTGACAAGGTTAGATGGCGATGCGCGTGCAGGGGCAGCCCTGTCCATGATGAGTAGCGCTAAAAAGCCCGTTCGCTTCGCCGGGACTGGAGAAAGTATAGATGCCTTAGAAAAATTTGACCCTAACGCAATCGCGAGCAGAATTTTAGGGCGCGGCGACTTGAAAGGGTTGGTCGAAAAAATGCAAAAAAGTACCCCAAAAGTAGAAAAAACCAGCGAAAAACAAGAAAAAAAAGACATTGCATACGGAAAATTCAACCTTAACGCTCACAAAAAACAGATACAACAGATGCGCAATGTTGGAGGATTAGAAGGACTCGCAAAGCACCTACCGAAAGCCATGCAGGATAAAATCAACAACGCGCGCGCCAAATCAATGGTCAACGCCGACAAACTGAAACGCCAAGAGGTAATCATCAATGCCATGACTCGCGATGAGAGAAAAAATCCAAAAATTATCCACGCATCGCGCAAAAAACGAATCGCTAGCGGCGCGAGTGCTACGATCGTCGAAGTCAATCGTTTGCTAAAAAATCACGCTAGCACCGCTAAAGCCATGAAAACTATGGCGAAGTGGGATGACAAAGCACTACAACGAAACGCTACAAGCTTGTTCCGCTAGGAAAAATAAGCGAGAATAGCACAGCGCAATGCAAGGTTTGTTGTAGGTCTTTGTTATAAAAGTCTATGACTCTATATGTAAAGCACGCTACAATAGCGTCAGACGCAAGAAAAATATCTCGAAACACTTTCCAAGCAATCACTGTAAGAACCGCATTATGTCTTTGTCAATTCGCCTAGCGCGTGCAGGAGCGCGCAAAAGACCATTCTATCGAGTCGTCATCGCCGACAAACGCATGCCGCGAGACGGCAGGTTTATCGAAAAAATCGGACACTATAACCCACTGCTCGAAGAAAAAACAAAGCGAGTAACTCTCGACGGCGAGCGAGCGCAACACTGGATTGCACGAGGCGCGCAACCATCGCGACGTGTAGCATTATTCCTACACCAAATCGGCATCGGTGAAAAACCTCCCATACCGCAACAAACAAAAAAATCCATGCCGAGGAAAAAAGAACTCGCAAAACGCGAACAGGAACTAAAAAATAAGGAAACCCCTGTAGAAAAACCAGCCAAAGAAACCATAGTCGCTACGACAGAAGAACAGAGCAAAGAAGAAAAAACTTCCGAAAAATAAACAAAAAAACCTAACGCCTTCATCTGTTCTCTGCATCCTACTACCGCTGAACTTAAACCGTGGCTAACAGTGGTTTAGAATCGCAAAAGCGTAATAAAACTACATACGACAAAGCGCACAAAGATCATGTCTTGCTCGGGCGCTTGTGCTCAGCACATGGAACAAACGGGCTTATGAAAATCGAAAGCTTCGCAGAACCGCCTGAGAGCATAGCCCAATACGAAAAATTACGATGCGACGAACTAGGGCAAGGCTTCGTAAAACTAAAAAATGTGCGCCCATACAAAAACGCTAGAAGGCTACTAGCCAGCATACTTGGTTGCGAAAACCGCGAGCAAGCTGTCGCCTTACAAGGCGCAGAACTATATGTCTTACAACAAGACTTACAACCGCTGGAGGAAAATCTATTCTACCACCGAACATTGATCGGACTACCCGTACTAGATAAAAACGGCGAAGTGCTCGGCGAAGTCATAGCCATACATAACTTCGGCGCAGGCGATTTGCTAGATGTGCAACCAAAAAACAAGCAGCTAGAAAAACCAAAAGAAAGAGTCTTCATACCATTCACGCATGAGAGCGTACCAAAAGTATCTGCAAATGCTATCGAGGTGGGCGGAATCTACGCCGATAATTTAGCTAACCTTTTAGCAAAAAAACAGGACACCGCTAGATAGCGATAAAGCAAAAGCACTATGCCTGCACCATATTCTGTCGTCATAGCAACCTTGTTTCCAAATGCCTATCCAGGTCCATTGGGTTTATCGCTATGCGGAAAAGCACTTGCTAGGGGAATATGGAGATTGGAAACCGTCTCGCTAACCGAATTTGCAGGCGACAAAAGGCTAGACGATGCTACATTCGGCGGCGGCAGCGGCATGGTAATACGCCCCGAGCCATGCGCTAAGGCAATGGAAAAAGCACTAGCAATTGCACCTGTTGGTGCTGTTGCGATATATCCGACTCCGCGCGGTAGGCCGATAACACAAAAAACTGTACGAAAACTCGCTAAGGCTCCAGGAATAGTCTTCCTATGCGGACGCTACGAGGCAGTCGATCAAAGGGTGCTCGAAGAGTTTAACTTGCAAGAAATCTCGATCGGCGACTTCCTGCTCGCAAGCGGTGATGTCGCCGCAATAGCGATCATCGAGGCAGTCGTGCGACTGATCGATGGTGTTATAGCAAACGCCGAAGCTACAAAAAATGACAGTTTCGAAAATGGCTTGTTGGAATATCCCCACTATACTAGACCCGCCGTGTGGCGCGGGAAAAAACCCCCACCAGAACTACTATCCGGTGATCACGCTCGCATACAAAAATGGCGGAAGACGATGGCGGAAAAAATAACCCGCGAGCGCAGACCAGATTTATGGGAAGAGTATCTAAAGGAAAACTCTAAACAACCCGTTAAATAGTGCCTTAAATAACACTTGGTTAAATGCTAGCTGCGTGCACAAAGTAAAAATTTATGGCTAATTTTAGTATGGCTTGGGCAACTTATTTTTGCTAGAGTAGCCGAGGCTAGAGTGCCAAGATAGAGTGAAGATGTAAAAATATAAAACTAAAGCGAAAAACGATCCTCGATAAAAATGACACGCCCTGCAGAAATCGAAGCCTTTGAACAGGCGCACTTGGCAAAAATAACCAAGGCACTAATAGTGCCCACAGATGGCAAAGCCGACGAGGCAAGCGATAAAAAAGCCAAAGGCAAGAGGCAAAGTAAAACTTTCGCTGCTACAGAAATACCGCAATTCCGCGCCGGCGATTCTCTTCGCGTGCAAGTACGCATTCGCGAAGGCGAAACCGAAAGGCTACAAGCGTTCGAAGGGGTATGCATCGCTAGGCATAACGCGGGTTTGGGCAGTAGTTTCACTGTGCGCAAAAGGTCTTATGGGGAGGGAGTCGAGCGGGTATTCCCATTACATAGCCCAAACATAGCGACGATAGAAATCGTGCAGCGAGGGCAGGTACGCCGTGCAAAACTATACTACCTACGCGACCGACAGGGAAAACGTGCGCGCATCGCTGAAGACATAACACGCGCACGCGAAGATCGAACACAACTAGCAGACAAAAAACAAGAAAAAGCAATGCAAGCAAAAGAAGGCAGTTCAAGCGAATAAAGCGCAAAAATAGCGCAAAAACATCATAAGCCATCCCAGAATGAGATAATCGCTATATAAAAATGCCGACCGACACGCCTTCCTCCGAACTCTCCTTTAGTGGTTCTCCTGTTAGTAATTCTTCGGCAAAAACCCTCTTTGACAAAATTTGGGAAAGCCATGCCATCGAACATAGTGCCGATGGCACAGCGTTACTATACATCGATAGGCACTTAATCCACGAGGTAACCTCCCCGCAAGCATTCGAAGGACTGCGAAAAGCGGGGCGGAGCGTGTTAAGACCAGAAACAACGCTCGCTGTTGTAGACCACAATGTACCTACACGCAATCGCGAACTGGGAAACGAGGGAGTCAAAGATACAGAAAGCCGCATACAGATCGAAACATTGGAGAAAAACTGCCGTGACTTCAATCTAAACCTCTTTTCGCTAAACGATAAAAGGCAGGGAATAGTCCATGTAATAGGACCAGAGCAAGGCTTGACGCAACCTGGCATGACAATCGTATGCGGCGATTCGCATACCGCAACACACGGTGCATTCGGTGCTCTCGCTTTCGGAATAGGAACCTCCGAGGTCGAGCATGTGCTAGCAACGCAAACTCTGCGCGTCGGGCGGCTGATGAATATGCGCATAAAAATCGTCGGGGAAATGCCGCTAGGCGTGAGCGCGAAAGACATCATCTTGGCTGTCATTGGCAAAATCGGAACCGCAGGCGGCACAGGACATGTAATCGAGTATGCAGGAGAGGTGATACAAAACCTAAGCATGGAAGCGCGCATGACAATATGCAATATGTCCATCGAGGCAGGCGCACGAGCAGGATTGATAGAACCAGATCAAAAAACATTCGATTATCTGAAAGGAAGACCGCTCGCTCCAAAAGGCGATATGTGGGAAAAAGCCTGCCAAGAATGGCGACAACTCTCTTCTGATGAAGGCGCGCATTACGAACGCGAGGAAACTATCAAGGCAGCCGATATCGCGCCGCAAGTCACTTGGGGGACAAGCCCAGAACAAGTCGTGCCAATAACCGATAGCGTCCCCGCTCCAACGGGAAGCGAGCAGCAGAAAACGACCATACGGCGTGCGCTTGATTATATGGGGTTGCAGGCCGGAACAAGAATGCAGGACATTAGCATCGACAAAGTATTTATCGGCTCTTGTACCAACGGACGCATCGAAGATTTACGAACTGTTGCGAAAATTGTAAAAAACAAGCGTGTCGCAAAATCCGTGCACGCTATGGTTGTGCCAGGTTCAGGACTCGTCAAAGCTCAAGCTGCGCAAGAAGGCATCGAGCAAATACTAATCGAGGCTGGTTTCGAGTGGCGCGATGCAGGCTGCTCTATGTGTCTAGGGATGAACGAAGACCAACTAACACCGCAGCAACGGTGCGCTTCGACCTCTAACCGAAACTTCGAAGGTAGGCAGGGCCGCGGCGGAAGGACCCATCTTATGAGCCCAGCGATGGCTGCTGCTGCGGCTATCGCCGGAAAACTAACCGACGTGCGTAGTATACTCTGATGGAAAAATTTCAAAAAGTGTCGGGAATCGCCGCTCCACTCGACTTGCGCAATGTCGATACAGACATGATAATTCCCAAACAATTCCTGAAAACAGTCGTTCGTGATGGATTAGGCGAGGCACTTTTCTTCGACCTGCGCTTCGAGCCTAACGGCAAGCTAAAACCAGACTTCATTCTAAACCGTAAGCCTTGGAGTAATGCAAAAATACTGATTAGCGGCGAAAACTTCGGCTGTGGTTCGTCGCGCGAGCACGCCCCTTGGGCGCTACGCGGATTTGGCATTCAAGTCGTCATTGCTTCTCGATTCGCCGACATCTTCTACAACAACTGCTTCCAAAACGCATTGCTACCCATTATCCTGCCAGAACAACGGGTACGAAAGCTGATGGAGCAAGCGACGCACGCCGATAAGGCAACTTTCTCCGTAGACCTTGCCAAGCAAACAATAACCACATCTGACGGTAGTGTTACCTTCGAAATCGATGGTGAGCGCAAGCAAGCCCTATTAGATGGCAGGGATGCAATATCGCATACGCTAGAGCAAATCGATGCCATCAGGGAGTTCGAGCATAGCTACTACAGCAACAACCCATGGTTGAAAAAATCTACGCAAGACACTCTCGAAAGACACGCATAGTCTTTCATACGCATAGCGAGGGAGAGCAAATTGGCTTCTGATGATAAGCCAGCTATTCTGTTGCTAGCTGGCGATGGAATAGGACCAGAAATAGTCACGCAAGCACGGCGCGTACTTGAAGCCTTCATCAAGCAAGGCGACTTCGTCGCGACAATCTCTGACGCACAAGTGGGAGGGGTAGCGTGGCTAGAGGAAGGCGACCCGTTGCCAGAGCATGTCTTGGCGCAGGCAAAAGAAGCCGACGCAATCTTGTTGGGCGCGGTGGGAGCTCCACGCTTCGACCTTGAAGCACCGAGGGACAAAAGACCCGAGGTGGCTCTTTTGCGCTTACGCAAAGAACTCGACCTATTCGCTAACTTGCGTCCTGCGAAGTGTTTCAAGGCACTCGTAGATGCATCGAGTCTAAAGCCTGAACTTGTGCAGGGACTCGATTTACTTATCGTACGCGAGTTAAGCGCAGGGGTTTATTTCGGAAAGCCTCGCGGGGAGGAGAAAATGCCCGATGGTAGCTCGCGATGGGTCGACACGCAAGCATACTCCGAAGCGGAAATAGTGCGCATAACTGATGTGGCATTCGAACTCGCTAGACAGAGGCGAGCGGTTTTGCATTCCGCAGATAAAGCCAATGTCATGGAAACAGGATACTTCTGGCGCAAAATTGTATCAGAGCGACACAAAAAAAAATTCAGCGAGGTGACGCTCAACCATATACTCGCCGACAACTGCGCGATGCAACTAGTACGCGAACCAAAACAATTCGATATAATATTGACCGACAACTTGTTTGGCGATTTGCTATCCGATGTCGCAGCGATGCTGACGGGCTCGTTGGGCATGCTCGCATCCGCGAGTTTGGGGACTCGCGATGAAAAAAGTGGACGACAAAACGCACTCTACGAACCAGTACACGGAAGCGCACCAGACATCGCGGGCAAGGGTATCGCTAACCCGCTTGCAACTATTCTCAGCCTCGCGATGATGCTACGAATATCATTCGAGCGTGAAGACTTGGCAAGCCGTGTCGAAAATGCCGTCGAAACTGCGCTGATGCGCGGACTGCGAACCGCCGATATAGCAATATCCGAAAAACCCATCTCCAGCGAGGCAATGGGCGATGCTATCATCGCAGAATTATAATTTTTTAGTGCATATAAATGTGCAAAAAAGTTCGCGTCTCTTTGCGGTCCAGAAGAAGAGCCTATACCATACACTGCATGATATAGGCAGGTACAAATATAGAGAGTGGCGATAATGGCTATTGAGCCTATGCAAGACGAATTTCACAATCGTTCGATACTACCTGATAAGAATAACAATAGGCTTTTCAACAACTCATATTCATCTGAGCTAATCGTTGCGCTCGATTATCCTGATCTAGACGACGCAGAAAAATTGGTTAAACACCTAGCGGGTAAAGTAAGGTTTTTCAAAATTGGCATGCAGACGTTTTTTCACCCCCAAGGAATAGCCTTTGCCAAAGAACTAAAAGAACAGGGGAATAGAGTTTTCTTCGATGCAAAGGCCTTCGATATTCCGCGTACCGTTGAGGCTGCCATTCACTCCTTACGCAAGATAAAAGCCGACTTCATGTCCGTGCATAGTATGTCTATATCCTTGCTAAAATCTTTGGCAGAAATACCTCGCAGCACAAAACTTATCGGCATAACCCTTCTTACCAGCGTAGGGCAAACAGAGTTAAGAGCAATGGGTATCAAACGGGGCACCAATGATGTTGTGATGTCGTTAGCCGATATGGCGATGCAAAAAGGAAAACTAGATGGTCTTGTCGCATCTGGCAAAGAAATAGCAACTTTACGCAAAAAATACCCCGAAGCTATTCTAATCGCACCCGGTATTCGCCCTGAAGGAATGAGCACACACGACCATAAACGCACAGCAACACCGACACAAGCCATCGCCGCAGGTGCCGATCACATCGTAGTCGGCAGACCGATAACGCAAGCAAAAGACCCATTAGCGCAAGTCGAGAAAATTCTCGAGCAGATAGACAAAGGAAAAGCTAGCGCAAAATTTTAAGCGAACAAAACCATGCCGCTAAAAGTATTTAGATAACTCTTTATTTTTTTTCGAGATTGCTGACTAGAATCGAGGCGATACGGTTTTCATCTTTTCGTAAAATCTTAAAGCGAAAGCCATGAAAAACAAATTCCTGCCCCTGCTCCGTTAGATCACGCGCTTCTTGTATAACCAAACCTGCAAGCGTTACTGCCTTGTCTTCTGGCAAGTTCCAGTTCAACTCGCGGCGCAAAATACGCAAAGGCACATCTCCCGCAACAACATGATTTCCGTCGCTGAGTAATCTTATCTCCTGTGGTGTGCTTACATCGTGCTCGTCGTCTATATCGCCGACTATCTGCTCGATAATATCCTCTAGGGTAACGATACCCATAAACGCACCATACTCGTCTACGACTAACGCTACATGCTCGCGCCGCTGCTGAAATGCTCGCAATTGGTCGCGCAAATGCCTCTTTTCTGGAACAAACCATGGCTTGCTCAAAAAAGAGCGGAGCGATGGCAAAGAATCACGACCCGTAGAGTCACGACTCGCAGAATCACGCGCCGTAAGATCATTATTCGTAGCACCGATGTCAAAATTTCTTACCCCCACTCCTACCTTATACCATTGACGGAAAAAAACCTTGGCATGTAGCACACCGATAATATTGTCGTCTTTCTTGTCAAAGACCGGAAAACGTGTCCAATTGCTCTCGGCAACAAACCGTGCAACCGTAGCAAAATCCCAGCTGGCATCAACCATCGCCACATCCTTGCGATGCGTCATAACGTCTTCAAGAGACGCCTCGTCAAGGTCAAGGACCGAGTGCAACATCTTGCGTCCATCGTGCAAGCTTGGTGTGTGCGTATCGATAGCCCCACGCATCGTCTCGATACGCTCCCTAGTGTTTGCCAACACATCCGAGCCTCGCTTCGCCGTTGCACCAAAAAGTCGTAGCAACGCTCGTAGTGGACGCGTCACAGGTTGGAGCAAAAAAACTAGAGGACGCAACAACGGTGCAACCCATAAGGCTACCTTGTCCGTATGTAACACTGCCAAACTCGTCGGCAAAACCTCAGCAAACACAACAGTCGATACAGTCATTATTAATGTCGCCCAAAAGACGCCGCTATATCCCAATAGGCGCAACGAAAAACTAGTAGCTAGCGCAGCTGCAAAAATATTTACTAGGTTGTTGCCAATTAAGATAGTTCCTAGCAATAAGTCCTTGCGCTCGCGTAACTTCTCGACAATGCGGGCTCGCCAGTCTCCTTGTCGAGCTAGTTCGCGAATTCGCGAACTAGCGCTCGTTAATGCAGTTTCAGCTCCAGAGAAAAAACCAGATATAAAAATTAAAACAACGATGATCCCAATAGAGGTCAACCATTCGCTAATAGTTATCGTGTGAAAAATAAAAGTGTAACCTCGCTATATGTCTTGCAACAAAGGCGCAAGCATCTTCGAGAGAGTTTTTAACTCCATCGGTTCTTGCAGGGCGCACGCGCCTATTTCATTTGGTAAAACTAAACGAAGAGCGCCAACCAAACGCTTCTTGTCGTCGCTCATTGCCGAAACCCAGCTTGTAGAATCACGAAGTTGTACATGCTGTGATTCGTCTATTTGCAAATCTAATAGTCTAGTCGGCAGACCGCAACCCCGCAAATGTTGCGCTAGACTCTCTGCCGCCTCACTTTTACAACGAGCCAAAGCGACCGCAAAGCGGAATGCCAACAAGCAACCGAATGCCACCGCTTCGCCATGCGCAACACGATAGCAACTCAACTTCTCCAAGGCATGCCCAAAGGTATGCCCCAAGTTCAAAAGGGCTCGTTGCCCCGATTGATCACGCTCGTCCTGCTCTACAAGACGAGATTTGATTCGCACGCTGTGGGCAATAGCGTAAGTCAACGCTTTAGGATCACGCACAAATAACTTAGCCCCATGTTCTTCAAGCCATGCAAAAAAAGGAGCATCTACAATCAATGCATACTTCAATATTTCCGCATAGCCACAGCGCATGTGACGCGCGGGAAGAGTCGATAGAAAATCCGTATCGCATAACACGACCTTGGGTTGGCTAAATACGCCAAGCATATTTTTACCAGCCTCACTATTGACACCGTTCTTGCCACCGATCGCTGCATCAACCTGAGCTAGCAGGGTAGTGGGCAATAGGGCAAAAGACACCCCTCGCATGAAAATAGATGCTGCAAACGCCGCAATGTCGCACAGCACCCCGCCACCAATAACGACGATCAGACTATCGCGGTCCGCACCAATTGATGACAATCGGTGGCACAAGCGTTCCGCAGTACGTAGAGTTTTTCGCGATTCCGATACTAGAATCGAAACGATAACCACCTTACGAGCCCGTGCTTGCAGGTTAGAACGCAAGGCTTCGGCGTGATGGACTAGTTTACGCTCTACTACGATAATAATATCGCTTACGCCTGCGTGCTTAAGTAAGACATCGCTTGCTTTATCCAATAAACCAGCACCGACCAGAATATCGTAGCTTCCTGTGGGCAATGATAGACTAATTTTTTCTTGGTTGGTAGATTCTCGGATACTCGCCTCTCTGCGGGGTGTTGCGCGAGATACCATCAATTTTCGCAAACGCGAGACAAGGCGCGTGATCGAATCGTCTTCAGAAATGGCAAGGCGCCGATCGGCTACGGCGTAGCTTCTACGCCGAGCATCCAACAAAGCCTGCAGACGCGCCTTCAAGCCATCCGCTTCCTTGCCCTTCAGAAGCGGGCGGGGTTGTCCTTCGCATTTCTTATCGTCTCGTTGTCTGACGAGTCTTTGTTGCAAAACATCCAACGGACAATCGAGCCAAACAGTCGTAAAGTGCTTTTGCAGAACCTTGTGGCTATGGGGATTCGCCATCGCTCCACCACCGCTCGCCAGCACGAATGGTTTGATACGCTTCTCAGCCCAATCTCGCGCCAGCTCGCTGATAACCCCGCACTCGAGCTTACGGAAATGCGCCTCGCCATTTTTCGCAAAAATATCGGCAATCGTAGTACCGCTCTTTTGCTCTACCAGCTGGTCGCTGTCGAAAAAATCTATTCCCAACGAGCGCGCAAGCGCGGCAGCCAGACTGCTCTTACCACAACCGGGCATACCAACAAGTGCCAGCGGGCGAGCAAGTTCGCGATTAACCGATGCTTCAGGCGAAAAACAGACCTTAGCGGAGCGCGTAGTAGCCACACCTAAATAGTTATAATTATTACAATCAAGCAACATTCTGTCTTATTTACAAACACTATAGCACAATAGAGAACTTGTATAGATTCGAGCAAAAGACTCGCTCTAGCGATTTATTATAAAATGCATTTTAAAGCATCTCAGCAAGTGTATAATACCACTATGCCGCAACTAGCTAACACGACACCAAAAAGATTACCTAGAAACATACTGCTAGTGGTGATGGGTGGTATAGCTGCCTACAAAACGCCACTACTATGCCGACTCTTGCGTCGTAGCGGGTTTGACTTGCGCGTGATAATGACAAAAAATGCTGCTCGCTTCGTCGCTCGCGAATCACTCGCGCAAGCTAGCGAGGCTAGCGTATGCGTTGAAATGTTCGACGATGCAGACCACAGCGCCAATATGTTGCATATCTCGCTCGCTCGCTGGGCGCACATAGTGTTAATCGCACCAGCTTCTGCAAATGGCTTGGCTCGTATCGCCAACGGATTGTGCGACGATCTAAGCTCTACAACCGTGCTGGCATTGCAGCCAAATGTAGCAATATTCGCCGCACCCGCCATGAATCCGCAAATGTGGCAAAACCCCGCGACCGTGCACAATACAGCCTTGCTACAAGCACGCGGCGTAAAGTTTATAGGCCCCTGCCTAGGTCCGACCGCCTGCGGGGAAGTCGGTTTAGGGCGTATGAGCGAACCACAAGAAATCGTAACGCTTATCGAGCACGCACGCGTTAACATAAACCTACTTGAGAATGTTCGTATATTGATAACTGCTGGACCTACGCTTGAGGCAATCGATCCCGTGCGATTTATCTCTAACCGCTCGTCGGGGAGACAAGGTTACGCGCTCGCTCAAGCGTTCGCCGAGCGCGGAGCGCAAGTGGTGCTAGTCGCTGGGGCAAGCCTACTACCACCGCCTTCCTCGCCGCGCATAAGGGCAATCCGAGTCGAGAGCGCAGCCGAAATGGCGCAAGTCTGCCTCGATGAATTAAATAACGGCTTGAAAAACTCTAAACCGCTACAAGTTGCAATCTTCGCAGCAGCCGTATCGGACTTTCATCCGAAAGAAAACCACTCGCATAAGCTACCGAAAAAAGCATTGTCGGGCAAAATTGAGTTAGTCGCAAACAAAGACATCTTGGCAGAGGTTGCAAACCTACCACGGAGCAAGCGTCCGCAGCTCGTAATAGGTTTCGCCGCGCAAACCGAAATAACAGAGAAAGGATTAGCAGAAAAACAGCATGCCAAAATTTGTACCAAAAATTGCGATTGGCTAATCGCTAACGATGTATTGCGCGATTCCGTATTCAACTCTGAATTCAACCGCGTACGAATACTAGAAAAAAACGGGCAAGTGGAAGCATTGCCAAAAATGACAAAACGGGCAGTTGCTAATCGTATCGCCGAAAAAGTGGCTGCGTATCTTGATGGTTCGCTGGCTCGAAGCTTATCTAAAGATACTCGCGCGCAGAAAACGGAAAAAAGCTAGCAGAATGACAGCAAACATTCTCTCAAAAAGAACAAGCGAAGAAGCACTTGAAACTCTATTGAGAGTTGCGATCCGCATACTGCCACACGGCGAGGGGTTAGATTTGCCGCAACGCGCGAGCGGTGGTGCGGTAGGCTACGATCTACGCGCCGCTATCAGTGATTGTCTACAACTAAAACCTAGCGCACCAGTAGCTGTTCCTTGTGGAATAGCCATCGCTCTACCAATGGCGATGGAGGCACAAATCCGCCCTCGCTCTGGACTAGCCTTGAAGCACGCCATCACCTGCCTAAATACCCCAGGCACGATCGATAACGACTACCGCGGCGAGATAAAGGTTATCCTTATCAATCACGGTAAAGAATCTTTCACGATCAGGCGCGGAATGCGGATAGCACAGCTAGTCTTCGCGCATTATGCGAGCGTAAGTTTCACGCTCGCTGAAACCCTATCCAAAACTGCACGCGAAGAAAATGGCTTCGGCTCTAGCGGAAATAGCTGACGCTACGACTACCATGCTAAAAGGAGAGCACCCCCCGATAGAAGTGCTGATTACGCGCGGCGAGGAAGAGCAACAAGTAGAATCACGCCATATTTGCCACGCTGTCATCTGCAATAGCGCAAGCGAAATCATAGCTAGCTTCGGCGAAAAAGAATTCATCACCTTCCCACGCTCGTCATTAAAAATGATCCAAGCCGTCGCCTTCGGCGAAAGCGACGCCTCGATGCGCTTCGCGTTAGACCAAGAATGTTCTGCAATAGCTTGCGGCTCGCATAGCGGTGAAAAAAAGCATGTCGAGAAAGTGCGACAATGGCTCGCTAAAATTGGTTTGAGCGAAAGCGACCTCGCCTGCGGCACGCACTCGCCACTAGATAAAGCAAGCGCGAAGATGCTCGTCGCGAATGGTGAAAAAAACCAACCCTCGCACCACATGTGTTCGGGAAAGCACTGCTCTATGCTAAGCCTTGCGCGCGCACAAAATTGGGAGGTCGAAGGATATTGCGAATACGACCATCCCGTACAGCAGAGAGTGACCGAAGTCTGCTCGCATTTCCTAAAATACGACCTGCAACAAGCACCCCGAGGACGCGACGGATGCTCTATTCCTGCCTTCGCTCTGCCGCTATATGTGCTTGCGCGAGGACTCGCGCGCTTCGGCGAACCGAGTCTAATGAGCGGTCCAATAGGTGAAAAACGCCAGCAAGTAGCAAAAGAACTATTCCAAGCGATGGTTAAGCAACCTTTCTTTGTCGCCGGTAGCAAGCAAGCAGACACGCTAATGATGCAGCAAGCCAACGGAGCATTCGTCGTCAAGTCTGGCGCAGAGGGTGTCTATACAGCAGCTCTTGCGAAGTTAAAACTAGGCATAGCTGTCAAGTGCGTCGACGGAGCGACGCGCGCAGCCAAAGCCGCGATGGCAAAATTGTTACAAAGTCTGGAGTTACTTCCAAGCGAACCGAGCGTCGAACAGTCCGCAAAACCATCCATAGATTTCGCCGACAAGCCGCTAACAAATTTTCGCGGCTTTAGGGTAGGTACAATCGAAACACGCATAAGTTAACTATTCGCCCTAGCACACTTAGGCTAAAGCATGCGAAGGAGAAGCGGGAAGGAAAGGACGCTCTAGTGCCAGCGCGGGGATGCGCTTGCGCGTTTCGGCAACACGCGAAACATCGATCTCAGCACTAACAATAGTGGCGGACTCATCGCCTGCTTCGGCAAGAACCTCTCCCCAAGGTGAGATGATCATCGACCTGCCCCAGCAAGACCTTCCATCCTCTAGCAAACCGCTTTGCGCAGCAGCGAAGACGAAACAACCATTTTCAATAGCGCGCGCGCGCAACAAACTGCTCCAATGCGCCATGCCAGTCGTCTTTGTGAAAGCTGAAGGGACAGCAAAAAACACCGCGCCAACCTCAGCCAAGTGGCGATAAAGGCGAGGAAACCGCAAGTCGTAGCAGATACTCATTCCTAAGGCTCCCCACGGAGAAGGGGCTAGCACCGCACGCGAACCTGCGATATAGCTAGCCGATTCACAGTACGACTCACCACCCTGAAGAGTGACATCGAACATGTGAATTTTATCGTAACTTGCCACAAGCAAGCCATCGGCGGAAAACAATAGACTACGATTGACTAATTTCTGCGGCTTACTCTCATGGCGTAAGATCAACGAGCCAGCGTGTAACCATAGCTGGTGTTGCTTGGCAAGGCGCGCAAGGAAAGAAATCTCGTCTGAAGGAATTCCATCTTGCGCTTCCATTCCTATAGTTTCCCCCCCATCCCGCCCTGCATAGCGTGCACTACGCCAAGCAGCATCGCCATCGCGCTGCATCAGGTTGCTACCTTCTGGTAGAAACACCCAATCGGCACCCAAAGCTTTAGCCGCTGCAACCGCGTTAGATATATGCGCAAGATTGTTAGCGACTGAAACTCCGCTCGACATCTGAACGCAGGCGGCTACAAAGGTTACTGGCGCACCCATCATGTATGAGAGGCTAGTAAAGGCAATGATCGATGATCGGAGCGGCAGGATTTGAACCTGCGACCCCTCGGCCCCCAGCCGAGTGCTCTACCGAACTGAGCCACGCTCCGCAAACAAAATAAAACGCATAGCGTGTTTACGAGTCTCAACTTGCTACAATAGAAGTTTCCTAGCAACCCTATACTAGGGGAAGAAAGTCTTACGCACATTCCCAAGACTCTTGTCGCCGTTACGCGTTATCTCCCTAACCTCGTATATTCGCTGCACCTCGCCATCGGGGCGTAGCCTGAATTTACCTGCTGCTCCTACGAATCCCTGTTCGCGCTCAAGGTCTTCACGCGTTATGAAACCTTTCTGCGCACCTAGCCTTGCGGCGGTAAGAGTAGCATCGTAGGCAAGAGCCGTTAGAATATGCACGCTAGCCTGCTCGTTAGCCTTGTCGTTAAGAGAGGTGTGGAAACGCCGTGCGAAGTCATCGAGGCGCGCACGCGCAGGAAAAACATAACGACTACCTTGTAGTTGTGGTTCGCGCCATAGATTTCTCATCTGCCCCCAAGTAGACAACCCGTAGATGTTGGCACTATAGGCATCGATGTCGTAGAGCGCAAGGTAGGACGAGACAACCTGTAACGCTTCTTGACGCGCCTCGGCTAGAAGCAATATATCGAATGGAAGAACTCCGTATGTATCTAGGTCTTTCAAATCTCCTAGGGCTAAGTCTATCTCTTCAGCCGATGCAGAGCCATCGGCAACATCTGCGCGCGCTAGACGCAATCCCTTACGCTGCTTGGAAAGCCTTAGCTGGCGGTAGTCATAATCGGCGATGTGGCGTATCTGACCGTCAAGTCTATTATAGTCGAGAGCAGTATCGATAAAGTCTACTCGTTCAGGCAATAGGTCGCGAGAGCGCAGGTAGGCACTACCCGCCGCAACAACGGTACGACCGTAAGCATTCTGCGAAGTAAGGAAAGCAACTCTATTTCCCCAATCACCTGCGCGTACCCTCGCATTGTTACTAGACGAAGCGTCCCTGAAAGCTCGCGACGGACGCGCGAGAGCATCCAGCAAAGCACTCGCCGTCTGCTCGCGTACCGAGAGACCAAAACGGTAGGTAAAACCACCACTGACACTTTCGTTGTTTGAAAAGGATACCATTGGACGACGCGCCTTAGCTGCAATCTCAGCAACAGGGCGGCTTTGATCCGCAAAAATCGGACCGATGATGATATCCGCACCCTCGCTAATAAGTCGAGATGCCGCGCTAGTGGCAAACGCAGGCTTGTCGCCAGAGGCACGCACGATCAAGCGAACAGATGAAAATTGTTGCTCTTGCGTAAGGGCAAAGCGTGCCGCTTGCTCCATAACCTTCGACAAAGAAGAAAAGCGTTTCTGCGGTAACAAAAGTCCTATCACCAATCGCTTATCGCGATCATAAGAAATTGATTTTCGTGACCGCAAAATATCAGCCAAGAGCGCAGCCTTGCGGCGCGCGGCGGCTGAACCACGAGCAAAATCTTTACCATCTGTGTTAGAATCCTTGCCTGCTCTCGCTTTGCCTTCTTTCACAAAAAATTGGCTTAGAGGCGGCTCGCTTGGCGCGGTTAACTCTGGCGAGAGCATAACTAGTACAGGTTCGCGTTTACTGCCAAACCGCTTGACTTTACTGCTGCCAGTTAAGTCGCCAGAGGTCGTCGTGCAACCGTATAAAAAAACCACTAGCCAAAAAGTCGAGAACGACCAAAACCCAGCGCGCATTATTTTATGTCGTATTACTTGTACCATCATTAATTCATACACACTCTAGCACCCCTGCTGCAAGTTCTTATAGATAGAGATGCCCAAGATGATAGAACACGCTAATATATTAAATACCCAAACTAAAGCCCATTCTAACACTCATTGCCTATACCTCATGCCAATAATTAAACCACAGAAACCGAGAAATACTTCAAGGCTAGATGGTATCGATTCAATCAAGTTACCAACACTATCACCCATTGCTGGTCTTTATGTCATCGGAACGCCGATCGGCAACTTGCAGGATATCTCGCTACGAACGCTAAGCCTACTGGCTTGTTGCGACTTAGTTTGTTGCGAAGATACAAGGCGCACTCGAAACCTACTATCGCACTTCGCTATTACCAATAAGCAAGGAAAATTGATCCGCTACGACGATCACGCAAATTCTGACCTGCGTGCAAAAATATGCGAGCGTATAGAAAATGGACAAAGCGTAGCACTACTATCAGATAGCGGCACGCCAACGCTCGCAGACCCAGGCATGAAACTCGTCCGAACTTGCAGAGAAAATAGCTTGCCAGTCTTCGCCGTGCCAGGTCCCTCGGCGCTAACAGCAGCGCTGTCGGTTTGCGGATTGCCAAGCGACCGAGCGTTATTCTTAGGGTTTCTGCCACACAAAACTACGCATAAACAACGCTTGTTACAGTCTCTTGTCGGGAGCGATGCGACGCTCGTATTTTTTGAAACGCCTCACCGCCTACACCCAACCCTAACCTTACTTAGTCAACTATTCGCGCAGCAACAGGCTTGCATTCTCAGAGAAATGACTAAAGTATTTGAAACCCATCACTTTGGGCTCATCGAGAATCTAACCGCTGAACTAGCGCAAAAAAAACCTCGTGGTGAGTACACAATACTAATTGCTCCGACAAAAAATAAAAAACGAAAGCATGCAGATACACAAGCATAAAAATGAACGCACACAACGCGCACGCAAAGGGCAGCTAGGTGAAAATATCGCCGCGCTTCTGTTGCTGTGCAAAGGCTATCGCATACTATACAGGCGTTTGCGCTCGCCACTTGGCGAAGTAGACTTACTCGCTCAAAAAGGAAAAACCCTTGTCGTCGTAGAGGTAAAGTGGCGCCGAGACCTAGTAACAGCCGCATACGCGATAACTAGGCGACAGCAACAACGTCTACAACGCGCCGGCGAAGCCCTGTTCCAGCAACACGCTATTTGGCTCAACATCGATAGTTTACGCTTTGATGCTGTAATTATCGCGCCATTCGCCATAGAGCATATCAAAAACGCTTTCTAGCTAGACCAGCTACTAACGAATCTTGTAAAATAACTTGCGAAGCAGGCAAGCCTCGCCTATAAATTAGTTTATAAATTACTTATTGCAAAGTGCGTTGCCTCGTGTTCTGCATAAAATTATTATCGATAGCATGCCGAAGTTAAAAAACAAAAGTGCCGCAAAAAAACGCTTCCGCCTGAGTGCAACGGGCAAGGTTCGTTTCAACAGCGCATACTTGCGCCATAATACCTCGAAAAGACCGCAAGATATGAAGCGCACGAATCGCGGTAGCCAGATTTTAACGAGCAGCGATGCAAAGATCGTGTTGCGAAATTTTTTACCAATGCGCTGATGGAGGCGCAGATAGCGAATGCCTAGGGTCAAACGCGGAACAACAAAGAAAGCAAGCCACAAACGTATACTAAAACGTGCAAAAGGCTATTTCGGCAGGCGTAAAAATACGATCCGTGTAGCGCGGCAAGCCGTTGAGCGAGCAGAGCAGTATAGGTATCGTGATCGTCGCAGACGTAAGCGCGATTTTCGTCGATTGTGGATACAACGCCTGAACGCCGCTGTGCGCATGGGTGGATTGCGCTATGCGCAATTCGTATATGCGCTGGGATTACTAGGGGTACGCGTAAATAGAAAAATCTTGTCAACACTCGCAATCGAAGAACCTAAACGTTTCGAAGAACTAGTGACAAAAGCGCGTAGTAAGCTGGATTCTCTCAAAGACTCCTAGCAGAGATTCGTGCCGATGGATGCGAACTTAGCAGCAGAGCTGGAGCGCATCGAGAGGGCGTTTAGCGAAGAGCTGGTGCAATCGATACGAGATTGCGAAACAGAAAATGCTTCTTTCGCAAACCTTGCGTTGGAGAGGATACGCACGAAATTCTTCGGTAAAAAATCAGCATTGCAGAAGACTTTGCACAACATTGGCACACTCGCACCACTCGCGCGTAGCGAACAGGGAGCCGTCATAAATCACCTGAAGCAAAAAATGCTTCTTGATTTTGAAAAATCGCGTGCAAAAGTCGAAAAGTACGCGATGAAGCAAAAAATGCTGGCAGAAAAAATCGACACCTCCATGCCAGAGCGTCCCCATAAAATCGGTGTCTTGCATCCAATAGGACAAGTTATCGAGGAGGTGATAGCTATTTTTGGCGACATGGGCTTCGCGTGCGCCGAAGGACCCGACGTCGAGGACGATTTCCACAACTTCGTAGCCCTAAACTTTCCGCCAAATCATCCCGCACGGCAAATGCACGATACATTCTACCTAAAGGCGAAAAAACCGCCAGATGGGACTTCTGCAGAGCAAGTACAAGAGCATTGGTTGCTACGAACGCACACCTCGCCGGTACAAGTGCGAACGATGCTGGATGGCAAACCACCGATTCGTGTAATCGCACCTGGGCGATGCTATCGAAGCGATAGCGATCAAACGCATACACCTATGTTCCACCAAGTCGAGGGGCTGGTGGTCGATGAAAAGACTCACTTCGGGCATTTGAAAACATGCCTCAGCGATTTCGTTCGAGCCTTCTTCGAAAACGAAAGTGTGCCAGTACGCTTTCGACCTAGCTACTTCCCATTCACAGAACCTAGCGCGGAGATGGACATCGCGTGCAAGCGTGAAGATGGAAAAATCGAAATCCTTAAAAGCCTCGATGAGCCAAACCTCGCGTGGATGGAAATACTCGGCTGTGGCATGGTCCACCCCAATGTTCTGCGAGCGTGCAAGCTAGACCCAGACAAGTATCAAGGTTTCGCTTTCGGCATGGGCGTAGAGAGGTTGGCTATGCTAAAATACTCAATCGCTGACTTACGAACAATGTTCGATTCCAACAGCGCATGGCTACAGCACTATGGGTTCTCGCCGCTAGACGCTCCGTCGTTAGTGCGCGGCTTGCGACCACAAAATCTATAGCTCTAACTTTTAAACTATTCGTAAGTAGTAGAAATGCGCTTCACCCGTAGCTGGCTATCAGAGCATCTAGACTTTTCAGCTAGCGACAAAGAGCTGTGCGAGCGCCTAACAGCAATCGGGCTTGAAGTCGAAGAATACCAAAATCCAGCAGATAGGTTTGCAGGCTTGCGAGTTGCGCGAGTAATCGAGTGCAAAGCCCATCCGCGTGCCGAGCGGCTTAGTCTATGTCGCGTGCGTTTTGATGAAAAAGCCGAGCCACTACAAGTGGTATGCGGTGCGCATAATGTGCGTGAAAATTTTCTAGGTGTGTTCGCTCCCGTAGGCAGCGTGATACCAGAAACAGGAATTCGTTTGAAAGCAGCAAAAATACAAGGTGCGGACTCGCAGGGAATGCTACTATCCGAATACGAACTTGGAATATCTGATGATCACGAAGGCATCTTAGAGCTAGAGGATACTTGCAGACTTGGCGATAGTTTCGCGCAGGCAGCCAACCTGCAAGATAGCGTCTTTACAATCGCCATTACTCCTAATCGAGCAGATTGTCTAGGCGTTAGAGGAATAGCACGCGATCTCGCGGCTAGCGAAATAGGAAAACTTAAGCCGCTATCTAAGCCGAATCTAAAAGAGTCTTTCGTATCGCCAATCGCTTGGCGCATAGATTTGCCAAACGAGCAAAAACACCATTGCCCATTCGTATGCGGACGCTACTTCCGCAACCTGAAAAACAAGCAGGCACCACAGCATGTGCGCGCACGACTAAAAGCAATCGGTATAAAATCTATATCCGCGCTCGTCGACATGACAAACTATATGACAATGGACCTCGCGCGACCCTTGCATGTATTCGATGCAAAAAAACTACAAGGTAGCGAGCTAACCATACGCAAGGCATGCAAAGACGAATCTCTGCTCGCGTTAGATAATAAAACCTATCGCCTCACAAAAGACGCAACCGTGATTGCAGATAAGCACGAACTAGTCGGAATTGCCGGCATTATTGGCGGCTTGGAAAGCGGATGCGGAAGCGATACAAACGACATGTTCCTAGAATGCGCCCTATTCGACGCACGCACTACCGCAACGGTGGGGCGAGCGTTAAACTTAAACTCTGACGCGCGTTTCCGCTTCGAGCGAGGGCTAGATAGCGCGGCAGCACAAAATTACTGCGACATCGCTAGCGCACTGGTACTCGAATGGTGCGGGGGGGAGGCAAGCGAAATCATTATAGCTGGCGCAATGCCAAAAGCATCGCGGCAAATCGCTCTACCTAGTGCAAAAATTAAAAAATTAGGCGGGATCGATATCGAACAAAAACGCGTAGAACAAATTCTAGACGCGCTAGGATTCGTAAAAGATAACGCAACATTCCATACCCCTTCGTGGCGCGAGGATGTAACGAGTGCTGAATGCTTGGTCGAAGAAGTTTTACGAGTACACGGCTACGATGCTGTACCTTATGCACCCTTTCGTCGCGAGACGACGCTCGCGCGACGTGCGATATCAACAAAACAAAAACGCGATGCACTAGTGCGGCGCAGGTTAGCCATAGTTGGGCTCGATGAGGTTATAACTTGGTCGTTTCTAGATTCACGCATACAAAAATTTTTCAACATCGAGGAAGAGCTACGCATTCTTAACCCCATCAGCGCATACCTCGATTCTTTGCGCCCTTCGTTAGTGCCGAATTTAATTGCAAGTGCTGCACAAAATATCTCGCAAGATAAGCTGCAAGCGGCTAGGCATTCGCCCGCGTTGTTTGAAGTCGGTCCGCAGTTTATAGCGACGGAACAGAAAATTCAGCAAGAGCAGGTTGCTGTCGGGATAAGAACTAGCCCTATCGAAGCTCGCCACTGGCAAAACCCCGCACGCGAGGCTACTCCCTTCGATGCGAAAGCCGACCTACGCGCTGTGTTCGACGCTTGCGGATTGGACAGCTCGCGCTTGGAGTCTGAGGTTGTGCAGGATGAAGATGCCCCGGAAGGATACCACCCGTTGCGATATGGCATATTCAGATTGGGTAAAGTGCTGATCGGACAGTTCGGCGAACTGCACCCCGACCTATGCCAACACTTCGATTTACGAGGGCGCGTCGTGGCGTTCGAAGCATTCCTAGATCGTCTCCCCGCACCAAAACAACGCATTGCCCCAAAGCCGTGGCGGCGTCAAAAGCAACAATCGCTATATCGAGATTTCGCGTTCTGGATTCCTGATACAATAAGTGCAGCAGACATAAAAACCTCCGTGCTACGACGGACGCGAAACCGAATCGCCAAGCTGAACTTCTTCGACGAATACCATAGCAAGGATGAACGATCACTCGCATTCGAGGTAGAGATGCTACCGCCTAACGAGCGTGCGCTCAACGAGGAGGAAGCACAGGCATTATCACAAGAAATTGTATCTTCCCTACAAGCATTAGGCTGCAGAATGCGCGAGGGGTAAAGGGGCGGATGCGCTTCATCTTCGGGCAACCTTTGCGAGACTGCAAGCCTTTGCGCCGATCTTACCGCATCGCTATGCGGGTTCGAGCAAAGTCTGGAGCTACGCACGGCTTGCTCTTATGTGGAGCGCAGCGAGCACCTTGCTCGTTCGGAAAAGCAGGGCTCGGCGTTAAAAAAAAGGAAGGCGATGGCATTACTCCAATTGGCACATTCCCCTTACGGGCTGTACTAATGAATGCTAACCGCTATTATAATAGGTCCCTACATTCCATAGCTGCCCCCAACACTCGTATAGCATTACTACGGACTACCGCCCGCAGTGCTTGGTGCGATGATGCGCGCCAGCCTTATCGTTACAACCGCCCACTCGCAATACCTAGCAGACTATCACACGAAACATTATATCGCAGAGATGGGTTATACGATCTGCTACTAGTCATCGGCTTCAACGATGCCCCTGCCCGTCCTAAACGCGGTAGCGCGATTTTTCTACACGCAGCGCGCACAAATAAAAGCCCTTACCCAACAACAGAGGGTTGTATCGCAGTGCATCCCAATGCGTTGCGTGCATTGTTGCCAAAACTAGATCGACGGTGCGCTATTCGCATCAGTATGGTGAAAGATTATGAAACTAGAACACAAACGAGGACATAAACAAAAACTTCTTTAGAGAAAAAAATTTTGTTACAATAGCTACATGGCTTCCTCTAAAAAAACCTCGCATAAATACAAAAACAAACCCAAGGCTAAGCCCAATACTGGCTCAAAGGTTAAGCTATGGAAAAAACGCACGCCAAATATGATAACGCTCGCGCGGGGGATGCTAGTCTTCCCAATAATAATTCTAGTGCTAGGCTCACCTATACAAGCGTTCTGTGGCTGGTTTCTGTTCTTCATCGCTTGCGTTGGAGACCATCTGGATGGTTACCTCGCAAGGCGATGGGATGCTATTTCATTGTTCGGACAAGCCTTCGACCCGATACTCGATAAAATACTCGTCTTCGCTCTATTCCTTGCTGTCCTAGCGCGCAATGGAATCGATGATGGCATAGTGCCACAACGATTAGGCAATGGGATGTCCGCAGCAGCTTTTATATGCGCTAGCCTGATCATAACTCGCGAGATAATCATCTCTGGCCTACGAGAATTCCTAGCACAAAAAGCGCACGGTTCTTTACCAGTCACAAGGCTTGCAAAATACAAGACGGTTTTACAGATGCTAGGAGTAGGGGGACAAAGCCTATCGGTCGCAGCTCTAGACGGACAACGACTGCTATGGTTTTCGCTACTCGCAGATGCAGTTCTGCTAACCGCGTGTGTCGTTACAATTTATACAGGCTGGCTGTACACGACAACCGCATTCTCCACCTTGCAAAAAAGTAACAATAAAAGCTTATGAAGCTCGTAGGTCTTGCAGGCTGGAGCGACAGCGGTAAGACTCGATTAGCCTGCGCGCTAATCAAAAACATCTCGGCGCGTGGCTTAAGCGTATCAACGATAAAGCATGCCCACCATAGCTTCGATATAGACCATCCAAAAAAAGATTCCTACCGACATCGGCTGGCGGGCGCGAAAGAAGTCGTCATCGCATCAGATAAGCGTTGGGCGTTGATGCACGAGCATGGTAGCGATGAGCATCCATTGTCGTTATTCTCGCTTGTCGCGAAAATCGAGAAGGTCGATGTGCTGTTGGTCGAGGGCTTCAAAAAACTTCCTATCGACAAGCTGGAAATTTATCGAACATCCCTGCAAAAAAGCTTACTGGCACCCAACGACTCGCGTATAAAAGCCATCATCAGCGATACAGCCATAGCGGAACGGGTATCCATTCCAACATTCGATGCTGATAATATTGTGGAAATTACCGATTTTATACTCGACAAATCATTCTTTACCTATCCAACAAAAGGTAAAACTAGCTTGCCCCATTCTCAAGAAACATAAGCAGTATGCAGATTAAAGATCAAAACAATCACCCTGATGGAAATTTGATCTCGCTCGCGCACGCACTTGCGCGTATCAAGCGCTTTCCCTTGCCAAAGAACCACGAGAAACGAAATGAAATGGTACCGCTCGCACAAGGTTGCGGACGAATTATAGCAGAGGATATTCAAGCAGCTAGCAATGTGCCGAATTTTGCAAACTCTGCTGTAGACGGTTTCGCCTTTGCTTTCAAGAGCCTGAAAAGAAATGGCGCGACAAAATTAACGCTTGCAGAGGAAATTATAACCGGGCAGGTATCTACAAAAAACCTCGCACTTGGGCAAGCTTGTCCGATATATACTGGGGCACCTATGCCGCGTGGGGCAGATACAGTCGTGATGGAAGAAGACGCCGTAATAAAAAATAGTTGCGTAACCGTTCCTTTCGGTTTGAGCAAAGGCGCAAATAGTCGCCAAATAGGCGACGATATTAAAAAAAATACTCGCCTGATGAACAAAGGGAAACGACTTAACATCATCGATTGCGCAATTCTCGCATCGCTCGGTATCAAAAAAATAAAAGTCTTCAATCAATTGCGCGTAGCTTTGTTCTCTAGCGGCGCAGAGATTATACGAAACAACCAAAAAATCAAAGACGCTCAAATCTTCGACAGCAACGCAACGATGCTACAACAATGGCTACTCGAACTAGGATGCCTAGTCTTCGATGGCGGGATACTCGACGACAATCACGAAAGCATCGACAAAGCTTTCGCACCTATCCTCATGGCAAGCAAGGATGAAAATAACGACAAAAACTTAGATAGAAAACACCGCTACGATATCATCATCACAAGCGGAGGCATGTCCAAAAGCCGTCTCGACTGCATCGCTAACTATTGCAAAAGCGAAGGAAAATTTGACTTCTGGCGAGTCGCAACAAAACCAGGAAGACCCATCGGCATCGGGCGTATAAAAAACCTACCCTTCGCAGGCTTGCCAGGCAACCCGGTCGCTAGCTTTCTTACCTTCGCTCTTATAGTCCAACCCTTGTTGCGCCGCCTAAGCGGACAAAACCCCGAAACTCCTAAAAGATTCCCTGCAAGGTTGAACTTCAAGGGAGTCAAAAAAAAAGGCAGGGTAGAGTTCATTCGCGTTAAAATAGTAACGACAAAACACAAGGCTGAAAATAAATTCGACTTGCCTATCCTAAAAAAAAATGGCAAAAGTGGCGCAGGAGTGCTGAGCTCAGTCATGGATGCCGACGGATTCGCCCAACTGGACGCAGCAATAACACAATACGACGTCGGGCAGACCGTAGATTTCCTACCCATGCGCGAAATAATTCCTAGCCGATAAACACCAGCTGCGATAATCTAATCGCATAAAGGCAAAGGCAGTAAAGGCAGTAACCAAAGACAGTGTAGCGTAATGAGGGTTATGATGAAAATTCTGTATTTCGCATGGTTTGCCGAAAAAATCGGCAAGAGAGAAGAAGAAATAGAAGTGGATAGTAGCGTCGATACCATCGATAAACTGATCTATCTCTTACGGAAACAAGGCAAAGCTTACGAAGAAACCTTCGCCGAACTTAGCCTCGTGAAAGTCGCCATCAACAAAAAAATCGTCGAGCACGAAAACCCACTCACTCCACAAGACGAAGTAGCCTTCTTCCCCCCCATAACAGGGGGGTGATGCAAGCGTGACCGCGCTACTGCACAAAAGTAATTTCTGCCCATACGAGGCTCTGCGTTCATTTGCAAATAGGCATAACGCAAATAACTCGCAACACGGCGCGCTCGCAAGTTTTTGCGGAATCGCAAGAAGCAACAGCGAAAGCAGACAGCAGGGTGATGGTAGTGAAAAACAAAACAACGAGCCCGTATCTCTAGTGTCTTTGCATCTAGACTGCTACCCCGCAATGGCTATACTTTGTATGCAAGAAATCATCGCCGAAGCGCACAAACGATGGGCGCTAATCGATGCAACAATACAACATCGCGTAGGAGAAATACCCGTCGGAGAGACGATCGTGCTAGTCGCAAGCCTAAGTAAAAAACGAAACAACGCATTCGAGGCTTGCCGATACATGACCGACATGGTTAAAGTACGCCCTCCTTTTTGGAAATGCGAGATGGCAGCATCAGGGCAAAAAAAATGGCTGACAACCGCGGAACAAGACTTGCAACGAGCAACCGATTGGCATGAAAAAAGCGAATAACAATCGATATTCCTCCGATATTCCTCGCAAAATATGCCTTCTTCAACACTTTACATATAGAAAACTCGCATAAATCCATGCGTCTGCACGTAAATATTTATAACAAAGAAGACTTCGCCGCTATGCGCCGTGCAGGAAACCTAGCAGCGCGAACACTCGACTTCATAACGCCAAAAGTCATGCACGGCTGCAATACCGCGCAACTCGATAAGCTATGCGAAAGCTTTATACGAAGCCATAACGCTATCCCTGCTCCGCTAAACTACCGCGGCTTCCCCAAAGCAACCTGCATCAGCGTAAACCATATCGTATGCCACGGGATACCAAGTGAAACAAAAGTGCTACACGAGGGCGACATCGCTAACATCGATATTACTGTAATACTCAATGGCTGGCACGGAGACGCAAGCAGAATGTTTTGGGTCGGAAAAAAAATACCCATCGCCGCACAGCGCTTGACAAAGATAACTTACGAATCTCTGATGGCGGGGATAGACGCAGCACGACCAGGAAATACACTCGGGGATATCGGGGCTGCTATACAAAACAAAGCCGAAACTCAACATACGAGCGTCGTGCGAGACTTCTGCGGACACGGTATAGGGCGGAAGTTCCACGAACCTCCAAACGTCCTACACTACGGCAAAAAAGGTGAAGGCTTGCCTGTACAAAAAGGAATGATATTCACAATCGAGCCGATGATAAACAACGGGCGGGCAGAAGTAAAAATATTACAAGACGGATGGACAGCCGTTACTCGTGATAGAAAATTATCGGCGCAATTCGAACATACTATTGGAATCGGCGAGCAAGGTGCAGAAATATTTACATCCTCGCCAAAGGGCTGGCACCACCCTCCATACACGCAACAATAGCGAAAAGCCTATGGCAACGAAGAACGAGGCAGTCGCTAAAAAATCTACAGCGGAGAAAAACTCCACCTCGATGCTAGACAGCGCAGGGCACAGAAAACGCCTGCGCCAAAGATTCTTACGCGACTGCGGCGAAAATATGCACGACTACGAACTACTGGAGTTGATGCTTACTTTCGCCGTGCCGAGGCAAAATCTAAAACCTCTCGCTAAAAGATTAATAACAAGGTTCGGTAGCTTCGCAGACGTCGTGAGCGCAGAACAGCAAGAACTGGAAAATGTTGAGGGAATAGCAGAAAGCTCGCTAACCATCATAAAACTCATTACAGCTGCAGCCGAGAGGTTACTCGCAGAAGAAGTGCAAACCGATGTCGTCTCGTCGTGGCAGCAGATAGTAAACCTTTGCCGTGCTAGGTCTGCGCGAATGCAAGTAGAGCAATTTCGAGTTCTATTCCTAGATAAGAGAAACCGTATAATTAAAGATGAAATTATTCAGCAAGGCACTATCGATACGACTGCCGTATATCCAAGAGAGATAATCAAAAGAGCACTAAACTACGGCGCAAGCGGAATGGTGCTAGCGCATAATCATCCTAGCGGAGACATAACTCCTTCCATCGACGATATCGAGCTAACACGCGCGATAAAACGAATTGCCGAAGACCTAGGAATGACCCTACATGATCACATAATCGTCTCGCGCGAAGGGCATACGAGCTTCAAATCACGCGGACTACTATAAATATAAACAAAACAAGGAAAACACTATGCCTATAAAAATCGCCATAAACGGCTTCGGACGCATCGGACGCTTGGTCTTACGCGCGTGGATCGAGGCTGAAAGGTTAGATATAAAAAACAATATCTCGATCATCGCGATCAACGACGGCAGCTCTAACCCAACGACAACAGCAAGCGAGGTGCTACACTTATTACGCTACGACTCTCTACACGGCGTAATGCAGGCTCCATGTGAAGTAGTTGGGAGGGACACCCTTGCTTGCAATGGGCACGAAGTCTCGTGCATGCGCATACGCGAGGCGCAAGAACTCGATTGGCGAAAACTAGGCATAGACATCGTCTTAGAATGTAGCGGTGCTTATAAAACACGCGAGCGGGCAAAGTTACATCTAGAGCGTGGAGCGGCAAAGGTTCTTATTTCTGCGCCAGCAAAAAATCCCGATGTATCAATAGTCGTCGGTGTCAATGATGGCATGTTGGAACAGCAACATCAGATAGTATCAGCCCTATCGTGCACGACGAACTGCCTCGCGCCTATAGCCTCAGTATTACAACAGCTATGCGGCATAGAACGCGGGTTCGCAACAACATGCCATGCCTACACGCCCGACCAAAACCTGCTAGACAAATTTCACAAGGACCCACGACGCGCACGCGCAGCCGCACTATCTATAATCCCCACATCGACCGGAGCTGCAAACGCACTCGCGCTCGCCATACCTGAACTGAAAGGAAAAATACTCGCTAGCTCGCTCAGAGTGCCCGTCGCAAACGTGTCTACGCTAGTCTTTAATTGCATTACACAAAAGTCGTGCTCAATCGAAAGCATAAACCAAGCGATGCGCGAAAAAGCAAAAACCTCCATGCGAGGAATCCTAGCGGTTTGCGAAGAACCCCTCGTATCCGTAGACTTTCTCCACCGTAGCGAAAGTGCTATCTTCGATGCGATGGAGACAAAAGAGTTAGATAAGAATGCGTACCAAACGACCGCCTGGTACGACAACGAGTGGGGATTCGCAAATCGTATGCTCGAACTAGCGCATAGCATGGGCTCATTCGCCAACACTCGTTAGCGAACTCAAGGATAGTAAATACTACTGCCCGTCCTTGTTAGACGCCAAGCCACCGATCATGAGGTATTTTATGTCGACATATTCCAAAATGCCGTACTTCGAGCCTTCGCGTCCGTAGCCAGAATGCTTAACCCCGCCAAACGGAGCACAAGCTGTCGACGAAACACCCGAATTAGCTACAACCATGCCATAGTCCAAACCATCGGCTAGGCTAAAAATCCTACCAACATCGCGACTGTAGAAATACGCAGCGAGACCATAGGGGGTATCGTTCGCCTGCTTTATAACATCCTCATAGCTGCTAAAGCGTATCAGGGGGGCTACGGGACCAAACGTCTCTTCTTGCAAAATCCGCATCGAGGGATCAACTTCTCCCAAAAGGGTAGGCTGGAAAAATTGCTTGCCCGCATCAGCGCTCGCGCCGCCAAAAAGAATCTTCGCTCCTTTCTCCTTCGCATCCTTTACATGCCTTGCAGACTTCTCTACCGCCGCCATGTCGATCAATGGTCCTAGTTGCGTATCCGATGAAAGACCATTACCGACCTTTAACTTCGCAATCTTCGCTCCAAAACGCTCGGCAAAAGAATCATACAGAGACTCGTGGATATAAAAGCGGTTCGCGCAAACGCATGTTTGACCGCTATTACGAAATTTAGAGATCATCGCCCCTTCAACCGCAGCGTCAACATCGGCGTCCTCGCAAACAATAAAAGGAGCGTGCCCGCCTAGCTCTAGCGATAATTTCTTAACCGTTGCGGCAGACTGCGCTATCAAAAGCTTTCCCACCTCCGTCGAGCCAGTGAAAGATACCTTCCTTACTACATCGCTTGCCATAAACGCTCCACCGATAGTAGCAGCGTCTCCTGTAACTACATTGAAAACACCGCGTGGAAAACCAGCCTCCTCTCCCAAACGAGCCAAGGCAAGCGCGCATAGTGGAGTCTGTTCCGCAGGCTTAACTATCGCCGTGCAACCCGCCGCCAATGCCGCGCCAAGCTTGCGTGTTATCATCGCGTAGGGAAAATTCCAAGGCGTAATCAACGCGCAAACACCAACTCCTTGCTTCAGCGCAAGCAAACGCGCATCTTTCGTGTGGCTGGGAATCACATCGCCATAGAGACGAAGACCCTCCTCAGCAAACCAATAGAGAAAAGACTGCGCATAAGATACTTCACCGCGCGATTCCGAGAGCGGCTTGCCTTGCTCAATAGTCAATAAATGCGCCAAATCCTCACAATGCTCGCCAAGCTTATCGCCAAAAAGACGCAGAAACTGCCCACGCTCCGATGCCGTGCGCGAACGCCAATCAACCAACGCTCGCGAAGCAGCTTCTATCGCTGCGTGTGTCTCTGACGCGCCCAAGCTTGGAATTTCTCCCAAAACCTCGCCCGTCGCAGGGTTAATGCTAGAAAAACAACAACCCGAAGACGAAGAAACCCAAGCACCATCAATATAGCAGCCGTCAGGGGCTGCAAATCCTACCTGCTTATCCATATTGTGTGAAACCTCCTGCAAAAAAGTATTATAACCCGTAACAAGAATTCATAGCGAGTGATAACTCATGCCTAGCATATCCCTTTGCCATAACCTTGCCTGATAACTTCACTCTGCTATACTAAAGGCATGCTCCACTACAAAAACACACGCCGACACATACTCGCAAGCCTCGTAGCACTAATGCTACTCAACGCATGCAATAGCCCTAATGTGCGACGCGCAACAGAAGAAGAAAACCTAACCGTCGAAGACAAACGCGATAGAAGAGGTGGTAAAATCGGTAGAGAAGGCAAACCCGACGATAAACCTCGAAAACTGTTCTCGTTTGGTAAGAAAAAAAACAAAGCACCGAATACGCAAAATACAATAGTCAACGCTAGGCAAAATACTAACGTATACCTATGGCAAGGAGCACTAGAAACCATCAATTTCATGCCACTGCTATCGTCCGACTTCAACGGCGGAGTAATAGCCACAGACTGGTACTCGCCACCCGAAAAACCAGCACAGCGCTATAAAATTACCGTGCGCATCATTGGACCAGATTTCCGAAGCGACGCACTGTCCGTAAACGTCTTCTCGCAACGCTTACGCGGGAGCGTTTGGCGCAACGAAGATACCGACAAAGACACCGTAAGAAAAATCGAAGATACTATGCTGACGCGCGCGCGCGACTTGATCGCCGATGCAAAACTATAACAACAAAAATCTAAAAGAAAACCTCAACGCTGGCGAATGTAACACACGCTACGAACACCGAGTTATCGAAAAAAAATGGCAGCAACGATGGCTGAAAGAGCAAGCGCAACAAAAACATTCCTCAGAAGTAGAACAAAGCGAACAAAAACCTAAACGAAAAAAGAAGTACATCCTAGAGATGTTTCCATATCCGTCCGGAAACATCCACATGGGGCACGTGCGAAATTACACCCTCGGCGACGTGCTAGCTCGATTCTATCGCGCAAATAACTTCGACGTTCTACACCCGATGGGATGGGACGCTTTCGGATTGCCCGCAGAAAACGCAGCACTCGAACACCAAGAACATCCTAAAACTTGGACAAAAAATAATATAGACGCAATGCGAAAGCAGCTGCAATCGATGGGACTCGACATCGATTGGACAAGAGAGATAGCAACATGCAACCCAAAATACTACAAACACGAACAAAACATGTTTCTCGATCTGTTAGAAAAAGGACTCGCTTACCGAAAAAAAGCATGGGTCAACTGGGACCCTAGCGAAAACTCCGTGCTCGCAAACGAACAAGTCATCGATGGCAAGGGCTGGCGCTCAGGAGCCATAGTAGAAAAAAGAAAACTCGCACAGTGGTTCTTCAGAATTACACAATTCGCACCGCAGCTACTCGCCGCACTCGACGGATTAGAAAAATGGCCTGAAAAAGTCAAAACCATGCAACGAAACTGGATCGGAAAGTCGCAAGGATGCCTGATACGCTTCAATATCAAAAAACAGCAGAGTGAAAAAGTAGAAACGCTACCAAAAACTCTAGAGGTCTTCTCGACAAGACCAGACACTATCTTCGGCGCAACCTTCTGCGCTATGTCGCCTAATCATCCGTTATGCGAAAAACTAGCCGAAACTAACGAAGAACTCGCAGAATATGTCAAACAGGCAAATAGCAAAGCAAACGCACAAAACAACGCCGAAGACAAAGAAAAAAGTGGCGTCGATAGCAAAATACGCTTAGAGCATCCGCTCGATAAAAACACGCTCCTACCTCTATTCGTATGCGACTATGTGCTGATGGAATACGGAACGGGTGCTATCTTCGCCTGCCCCGCACACGACCAACGCGACTTAGATTTCGCACGCAAGTATAAGCTAGATGTAAAACCCGTAGTTCTACCGAAAGGTAAAGATAGCACAACCTTCGCCATAACCGACACCGCGTGGGTCGGGGACGGCACTATGATACACTCAAAGTTTCTCGACGGACTAACAACCGAAAAAGCCATCACGCGCGCTATCCAAAAATTGCAAGAAAACGGGCTGGGCGAGAAAAAAACAACATGGCGCTTGCGAGATTGGGGCGTCTCGCGACAGCGATACTGGGGATGCCCAATACCCGTAATACATTGCAAAAAATGCGGAGTCGTACCAGCCCCTCGAGAGACACTACCCATAAAACTGCCACAAGATGTCTCGTTTGATAAACCAGGCAACCCACTGGAGAGAGCGAAAGAGTGGCGCAAAACAAAATGCCCCAGCTGCAAAAGTGAGGCTGAACGCGACACCGATACATTCGATACCTTCGTCGAGTCCTCGTGGTACTTTCTACGCTTTTGCGACCCGCGCAACGAAAAGCAAGCCATTGCAAAACAAGCACAACGATGGCTACCAGTCGACCAGTACATCGGAGGAGTCGAGCATGCAATCCTGCACCTACTTTACGCTCGCTTCTTTACTCGCGCGCTCGTCGAGTGCGGGCATCTAACAGAAATCGTCGAACCCTTCGAGGGGTTATTTACGCAAGGTATGGTTTGCCACGCTACATACCAAGATGAAAAAAGTAAAAAATTCCTATTCCCGCACCAAGTCAAACATGGAAGGGGCGCACAAAAAAATACTTACACCGATAAAATAACAGGCGCAAAAGTCATTCGCGGGCGGAGTGAAAAAATGAGCAAGTCGAAAAAAAATATCGTCGACCCAAAAAGCGTCATCACTAACTACGGTGCAGACACGGCACGCATGTTCATGCTTTCGGACTCGCCACCAGAGCGTGATTTAGAATGGAGCGGGGATGGAATTAAGGGCGCCGCCAAATTTATGCATAGGCTATGGCGCATAGCTGAGGATATCAATAAGGAAAAAAAAACGCAGGGCAATAAGTCTAAAGATGGCATTCAGGAAAACGACGAAAGGACTAAAATTCTATCACCAAATGAGCTGCAGCGCGCAACACACCAAGCCATTCGCGATATTACCATAGACATAGAACAACTTCGTTTTAACCGCGCTATCGCTAAACTGCGTAGTCTCAGCAACGATATAGAGGATTGCCAAAAAACAAGCATAGCGACAAGCACAGAGGTGCAAAAACAGCGCGAGGTAGCATTCGCCTGCTTGCTACGTCTTTTCAATCCATTCATTCCGCATATAACCGAAGAACTGTGGCAGAAAATCGACGGCGAAAACACTTTGGCGGAAACTACTTGGCCAAGTTTCGATGAAGAAAAAGCTAGCGAGCAGGAGGTCGTGCTCGCCGTGCAGATAAACGGGAAAATGCGCGCCGCGATGCGCTTGCCTGCAAATTGCGAGCAGACGATTGCAGAAAAAAAAGCCTTGCAACAAGATAATGTACAACGAAACTTAGGTGAGGCGAGCATCAAAAAAATTATTTTCGTGCCGAATAAAATAGTAAACATAATCGTCGAAAGAGAAAAAACCTCTGAAACAGCGGCAAAAGCATCCTAGTGAACCTCCCTTCCTAGTAGCGTTCATAGACAATGATTGAAATTCTACGACTGGCTAATTTACAAAAACTTTGCACCGTTATGGCAAGCGTTAGCATACTTTGTCTTGCACCGAGTGCTTGCCTTAAGCCAGTCGCTCCATATCAAGCAAGCGACCTGCAAAGCGCGGGCGATAGTCTAGCGCGCATTTTTGTGGAGCCCATTGCAGAGCGTAGGGGACAAATCTTACGAGCAGAATTAGAGAGACGCTTCAACACAAGCAACAGGAAGAAAAACAAAACTCACAAATTGCAAATTGCGATGGAAGTCAAAAAGAAAGAACGCAACTTCCCGCGCGAACGAATAATCGGTGAAGTTAAAGTTAAAACTATTTTCAAACTTACAAAAAATAAAGCAGATGAAGTAGTGCTGGAAGGTAGCTTTAGCGAGCGTAGCGATTACACTGTGCTATCAGAGTTTTTAGCAAGACGCGATGCCGAAGAAGAAGCCATAAGGCATGTAATCGAGCGCATCGCAGGAGAGATAGCACTGCGCGCACGCTTATACTTTTTCGCCGAAGCAACAAGGAAAAAGAGAAACAATGCAGATAGCAAAAACGAACCTAATTCCCATAAAAATTAATCTGAAAAGTGATCTTAAAGCGCAACGAGGTCGATGCTTGCCTAACAGCAGTAAAGAATAACAACAAGGCTTTGCCTCGCGCTTGGTTGCTATACGGACCAAACGAGGGCTTGGCGCGCTACTACGAACAACGCGTGCTTGCAGCGGCATTAGGATACGACAGCGAAGGGGGCATACGTCGCAAAAGTAGCCTTGCTAGTAACCACGAAGGGGTCGTGCGGATAAGTATACAGGCACTTACCAAGGGCGGCGAAAAATTACGCGACATGCTTTGTTCTCCTTCTTTGTTTGGTGGCAAAAAAATCGTTCTGCTGGAAGTTAGTGGAGCCGATAAGTTTGATGCGCGCGCAGTATTTACCGATTGCCTAGAAGAGCTATCCAAGGACGAAGAAAGCAAAAACGGAGATAGCATCTTGATCGTGCGGGGGCAGGCTTTGCGCAAAGACGCTGTTTTACGTAAAATCTTTGAAGAAAAGGCTACGGTCTTCGCATGCTATGAGGAACGCAGTAGCGATGTTATTCCTATGATAAAGGCGGTCCTGCATAAGGAGCAGATCGAAGTTAAAGACCACTTGCTACAGGCGATGGGCGAAATCCTATGCGCAGATAGGATGGCTGCCAAGCAAGAGTTAGAAAAAGTCGTTTTATACTATGGCACAGGTGGTAAAATTGACGAGCAAGTATGGGAACTACTAAGCGAATGGCGAGAAACGAGAATCGGCGAAATCTTATACGACGCCTTCGACGGTCATAGCGAGAATTGCGCACGCGCGCTAAGCAGGTTAAAAGTATCGCAAATTAATGGCATCGTGCTCGTCAGGTCGGTCATGCGCCATATACAATGTCTAACAAGTTTAGCAGCTCGTGGCAGAGACGATGGCGCTAAACTGCGGAGTGCCATCGCACATTGGCGCCCATTTGTCCTATTCCATTTGCGAGAAAGACTAAGCTCGCAAGTAAGAAGATGGAATAGTCGCAACCTATATCGGTTGCTAGGCGACGGCATAGACTGCGAGAAACTTATTAAACGCAAACCAAAATTACAATGGACGCTAGCAGAACGCTATGTGCTAGGAATTGCAAAGCGAGCAGAGGCTAATAATAGACGGAGCAAAATATAAGTAGTAGCGCAATAGCTTAACAACTAGTTAGCCCGTTGCCTCTATGTTTTATATCCTTTGTTGCTCGCTCCAAAACCCTTACGAGCCCCCCAACTTCCCAAGCTCAATCCTCTATCATACATGACGACAGCGCAAGCAATGCCTACATTCAAACAAAAACGAGTAGGAATTTTAATAACGCTATGGCAATGGTCTAAAACATCCGATGACAAATCGCCGCGCTCTGGTCCAAAGACATATACCGCACGAGAGGGATGTTCAAACTCAGGAAGCTCGCGTGCATGCGCGCATAACTCAACGCCTACCAACGCGCAGCCATTCGGTAAAACCATTTCCTCAAGCCCGCTATAGCAGTAAAAAGGCACATGACGACCAACCTTCGATGTATCTACCTGCTGCAATAGGCGCGTAGGCAGACGCTCGCCAAACGCAAAAACGAAGTCCGCTCCGAACGCATGCGCCGTGCGATATAGTGCTCCTGCATTGTGCGCCTTCGACAAGTTCTCAATGCCAACCCCGAAATATCCACGCATGCTCTTCAACAATACAAAAATTAAGCTAGGTGTATATCACTCGCGAAAATCACGCATAGTCATGAATTCCTCAGCATTCGTCGGATGCAAAGCTACGACATCGTCAAAGTCTTTTTTCCTAGCCCTAACCTGCAAAGCAGGAGCCAAAGCTTGAATAATCTCAGGCGCGTCCGCACCCACCATGTGGCAGCCCAAAACCTCGCCGCTACCAACCGCGCCGCCGCCACGCTCGATCAACTTCAGCATAGACCTATCGCCTGCACTAACCCTAGTACCTGAACGCGCAGCAAAACTAGCGCGCAAAGGAACAAAACGCGACTCATAAACACGAACGCTTCCTTGCTCGCGCGCCTCCTCTTCAGACAAACCGACGCTCGCAATAGCAGGACTCGCAAATACCGCGCGAGGTAAAACTCGCGCGTCGAAAACCTCATCGCTACCAGCAAAAAGACAGCGCGTCAAAACCTCCGCCTGGCGGATAGCAATCGGCGTCAACTCAGGCGAAGCCGTTACATCCCCTATCGCATAGATACCATCAACCGAACTCGCAAAATGTTCGTCCGTTATAATCTTGCCGCGCTCGTCCAACGCAACACCAACCGCAGCGAGACCTAGCTCGCGCGTGCACGCGCGCCGACCAATCGCCGCCAAAACAAAATCACACGACAAAGAAGCGCACTCCTCTATGTCCAGCTGTATCTCCTCGCTTCCGTCTTTCGCACGCTTGCTTGAAAGACCCAGCAAACGGCTAGAAAGCCTACAATCTACGCCGCGCGCAACCATAGCGTCCAAACAATGCTTCACAATCCCGCGGTCAAACGAGCGCAAAAGCACCTCGTTGCGATGTAGCAAGGTCGTGCGCGAGCCCAAGGCGTTGAAAATACTCGCGCACTCAAGCGCGATATACCCACCACCCAAAACAACAACTCGCGCTGGTAGCGACTCTAACTCAAAAACTATATCCGAAACACTAGCCAGCTCGCCACCCGTAAAGGCTTCACCACCAACTTCCGCCAATGGTAGTGGCTCGCCACCCGTTGCAATCAAAATACGCCGCGCACGCAACTCCTGTTGAGAATCGTTACCACCCGCAATGCCAATCGAAAAGCAACCTTCGCGCCTACCCGTAATGCACGCGCTACCACGAAAAACACTCACACCATCAGCAGCACAGCCTGCAGCATAGAGAGCCTGTAGGCGCGACAATTCCTCGTCCTTCTGCGCGCGCAACAAATCCAAAGAAAATGAATGCCCCTCTAACCCGCGCCAACCAAAAAGCCCAGCCTCGACAAACTGCCCGCTATGCGAGCCCGCATAAACGTACAGCTTCTTCGGAATGCAACCTCTATTAACGCATGTGCCTCCAAGCGCCGAGTGCTCGATAACAGCTGTTTTCGCACCATAGGAAGCAGCCCGCCGCGCAGCTCGAATGCCGCCAGAGCCCGCTCCGATAACACAAAAATCCCATACTTCCATTACAATTCTACCCGCTTCCTAATCGATATCCATCAATGATCTTCCGTAAATTGCTCCTTGATGACGCGCTCTTGCAGGTCGCGTTCAGAATCGAACAGCACCGAAACAGCACTACCTCTATCTTGGCGGATGCAAGCGCAAATAACGTCCATAACCTCAGCGTTGTCTGCAACCGCAGAAATCGGACGCTTCTCACTTTCCAAAGAGTCTATCTGCAAAACAGATTCTTGCGGCAACAAAGCTCCGCGCCAACGTCGAGGGCGAAAAGGGGCTATCGGCATCAATGCCATGAGATTCGAACTCAAAGGTAAAATAGGTCCGTGCAAAGAGAGGTTGTAGGCAGTGCTACCAGCAGGAGTCGAGAGGTTGATGCCATCGCACAGCATACCCTGCAAACGCACCTCGCCATCAATGATAACGCGCAACTTCGCTACCTGCGCTGTGCGGCGAAATAAAGAAACATCGTTAAAGGCAATGTGGCACAGCTTCGTACCATCCTTTTGTGTTGTCTCTAGCACAAGCGGCGCAATGCTATAGGTAGCAGCGGTAAGTAGCTTGTTTTCTAGCGAGCTAAAATCCTCGCTAGCAAAAAGGTTCATCAAGAAACCAACACTACCGCAGTTAATGCCGTAAATTTTCTTATCGCGCATGCCGTAGCGGCGTAAAACCTCTAGCATCAGACCATCTCCGCCCAAAGCCAAAACATAATCAGCTAGTTCTAAAGAGACAGGCGAGATCACTTTTTCGATACAAGCGCGACAACGCTTCGCCTTCTCTGTGTCTGCTGCGAAAATCGCTACGCGTAACGACGACACAAAAACCGCCAGCCCACCTCGTTACCCACCAGTAGCGTTCATCGTGCGCGACACGCCAGCGCGTTCGCTACCATCGATTACAAAATCGTGTCCGCGAGTCTTCTTCGTTATAACGCTGGCTATCCTATCCGATAGCGCGCTATCTGAACGCATGCCATCGCGTTGAGGAGCACGCAACAGCTCACGCAAATCGCCACCACTCTCTTGTCCCAAGCAGGGGTACAGCATGCCAGTGCAAGTGACGCGAACGCGCGTGCAGCCGTCGCAAAAATTTTCTGTCAAGGGCGAGATGAAGCCGATGTTCTGCCCCATTTCAGCGCAACGCGTATAGCGCGCTGGTCCGCCACTGCGATATGCAGTTTGCTCCAAAGTCCAGCGTTGAGCGATCGAACGACGTAGTTCGGTAAGCGGATAGAATTGATCTAAGCGTTTCTCGTTGCCAATATCCCCCATCGGCATAACCTCGATAAAGGTCAAGTCGCAACCTTTTTCGCCGCACCACGAGAGCAGCCTATCGACTTCTTGTTCGCAAACGTTAGTACCAGCGAGGGCAACGCAATTTATCTTAACCTGTAACCCTGCCTTCAACGCCGCGTCGATACCAGCCTGAACGATAGCAAGGGACCCTCCGCGCGTCAGATGCGAAAATGTCTCGCTATCGAGCGAATCCAGCGAAACATTCACTCGGCGGATACCGCAATCAAACAGCTCCTCTGCATATCGCTCTAGCTGCGTTCCATTGCTCGTTAGGGTAAGGCTTTTAAGCGACGCGCAATGCGCACTCGCATCCAGCAAACCACCTAGCGCACGCAGCAGTTCCATAAGGTTTTTGCGCACCAAAGGCTCGCCGCCAGTGATACGAATAGTTTCGATACCATGCGATACGAATAGGCAAGAGATACGATAAAGTTCCTCTAAGGTTAGGATATCTTGCTTCGGCAGAAAAGTAGGGCGTTCCGCCATACAATAGCGACAGCGCAAGTCGCAACGATCCGTTACGGACAAGCGTAGATAGCGAATCGTTCGCCCGCAACCATCGACAAAGCGACTAGGCGCACTAGGTAGCGGTGCTGTTTCTTTATTCGTCAACATCTCACCTCAATTCTGCCTTTTTTTACCGAATGAGGCAAGAAGATTAGCCGATAGAGACATTTTCAGAATCGAGTTCTATCGCTGAGTTCCATCGCCAAATTCCATAGCATGGACTGCTTCTTTTTTTCTCCCATGCACCAAGGGTTCGAAACACCAAGCCTTGCGCAAGCTTGCTACTGCCTGTCGTTCTTGTTCTCCGAATCCAAGCATGTCGCCGACGACATCGTCTATTTGTTTGCGAGCGTCGTCCTGCCAAGCAAGGCACGCGGGTTTTAACTCTAGGTTAGACAAAGAGGCAAAATGTTGGCTGGCCACCTTGCGCGCCCGCCTACCATGTCTGCTCGAAGCAGCAAAATCAAGCGTTGGAATCTCGGCAAGCGCCCTGACTTGAATTATGCTCCTTCCTGTCTGTTGTCTTCCGCCATGCGCCCAGTACATCAATATGCCTAAAGTACTGTTTGCCCACAGAGCAAAGGCTTGTCTAACAGACGCCTCCTCGTGTAAAAGGGCAGTCCATGCACGTCCACCCAAGACTTCTTCTTCTGTCGTCGCTACAATAATGGCTTGCGAAGTCCAGCGCATGTTCCTTCCCAAAAACAAGGTAGAGCGTTTTTCACGCATTCTTTCGACAATGTCTTCTTTCATTACAACCCCTTCGTGTGTAGGACGCACGATCAAAGACTTCTGTTGCTCGCTATCCGCCCTCCACATGGAAGGGTTGTTGGGGATAATG
>JABAAW010000019.1 GCA_014238535.1 Alphaproteobacteria bacterium | reverse complement strand
ACTCTTCAGTCCAGGCTTTCAGCGATCAATGCCTTGTCTAATAATGTTTTACCTAAAGTGCTTGCGCTCGCGGCTTTTGCCGTATTGTTGCTCGCGGGTATCACTTATTTCATTCCATCGCTCTCTTATATCTTTCCAGCTTGGGCTCGTGTTTGGCCACGCGAGATGGGTTTACCTTTCGTTGAGATAATCAACGCCGTTGTCGATTTTTTAAAAAATCAACATTTGCTGTTCGGCATTACCTTCCGCGATATTACACGCCTTTTCGCATCTGCCATAGAAGTGCCGCTATATATTGTTGAGGGTATTTTAGTATCAGGTTTTCCTGCATACGATATGCCTTCTTTGCCGTGGACCTCGCTGGTCGGCTTGGCATTTATTTTCGGATGGTGGCTCAAGGGTGCGCGCCTAGCGATACTTGCATCTTCTTGCATCTTCTACATGGCGTTGTTTGGTAAATGGACACTATCATTGATAACCTTATCGGTCGTATTGGTAGCGGCTCCTATTGCAATGGCAATAGGACTGGCAGTAGGAATCGCATCGGCGCGCTCGCTTCGCGTGGAGCGCATCGCATGGCCGTTGCTAAATGTAATGCAGTCGCTACCGCATTTTTCTTACTTGATACCGGTTGCTATATTCATCGGCGTCTCGCATAAGGCTGGGGTCATTGCGACGATACTATTCGCGTTTCCACCGATGGCTCGCCTGACGCTGGTAGGCTTGCGTGGTGTATCGAGCGAGGTTCGCGAAGCTGGCTTGATGGCTGGATGCACAGCGCGCCAGATGCTATGGCGTGTTGAACTACCATCCGCGTTGCAGGCTTTGTTGTTGGGGGTAAACCAAGTCGTCATGCAGTGCTTGGCGATGGTCGTCATTTCCTCTTTTATCGGGGCGAAGGGCTTGGGGCAAGATTTGCTATTCCGCTTGCAGTCACTACGAATCGGACAAGCTCTAGAGATCGGAGTCGCAATAGTCTTCGTCGCTGTGACTCTAGACCGTATAAGCATAGCATTCAGTCAAAAAAAAGCCCATTCGGATAAAAAAACATTCGGAGCATTCTGGAGGCGATTTCCATATTCCAGCACTGCGCTTGGGCTGTTGCTAATAACATTCATCGGCGCAGCGATAAACCCTGCCTGGCAGAGATTCCCCGAAGAGTGGACGATAACAACAGCTCCCATGTGGGACGCACTCGTCATCTATATCACAGTGCATTGGTTCGATGCGTTGAGCATTTTTCGTGATGGGTTCTTGATATATGTTCTGATACCCATACGCAATTTGTTCCAGTGGCTACCGTGGCCGTTTTATCTGTTATTAGTCGCTGCAAGCGGATATCGTTTAGGAGGTATCAGGCTTGCTACGACTGTATCTCTATTCATTCTCTTCATTGTTTTTTCTGGATACTGGGCTCGTTCGACAATAACCGCATACATGGTTTTCGTATCGCTGCTGTGTTGCCTGTTGTTAGGTTTGCCGTTAGGGATCTGGGCTTCGTTGTCGGAAAGGCGTGCGCGGGGAGTAATGCTCGTCTGCGATAGCTTGCAGACATTTCCATCCTTCATATACCTCATACCTGTCATCATGCTGTTTCGTGTCGGCGATGTTGCGGCAATAATGGCGGTTGTCATTTATGCATCGATTCCAATCGTGCGCTATAGCATCTTCGGCTTACGTGGGGTTGCAGCTGATACCATCGAGGCGGCGATAACATCTGGTGCTACCACATGGCAGATTTTGTGGAAGGTTCGCATGCCCTTGGCACTGCCAGAAATAATGCTGGGAATCAACCAAACGATTATGTTCTCGCTGTTCATGGTAACGATAGCTGCATTTATAGGCACTACAGACTTGGGGCAGGAGATTTTCAAAGCCTTGACTTTCAACGATGCGGGCAAGGGCTTGGTCGTAGGGCTCTGCATCGCGTTCATGGGTTTGGCGGTTGACCGCTTGGGTGTCGCTTGGGCTGAGCGGCGGAAAAAGCAGTACGACTCGCATACGGGGGTTCGAGCGAAAAAAGCAGCTCTATAAGAGGCAATGCCTAAGAGGCAACGCCCTAGATTAATCATCGATTCGCTAACAATTCGCTATCGAGTAGCCACGCTGCAAGTGTAGCCACGCTGCTCGTGTAGCCCCGCTACTTGTGTAGCCGCGCTACTGTGTAGCCATTGGATGAAAGCAGGCTAGCTGTCTGCTATTATCTTCGGCTTGTTTAAGGGCTGGCTGTTCCTTGCGGCACTCCTTACTGGCGTTAGGGCATCGCGGGTTGAAGGCGCAGCCGTCAGGTGGGTCTAACGGAGATGGCAACTCGCCCTTCAAGGTGAGACGCTTCTTGCGCACTCGGCTATCGGTCGTCGGAGTCGCTGAGAGTAATGCTACAGTGTATGGATGGCGAGGTTCTGAAAACAAAACCTTTACGCTCGCAGCCTCGACTACCTTGCCTAGATACATTACCATGACATAATCGGCGATATGCCTAACGACAGAGAGGTCGTGGCTGATGAAAATATAGGCGAGTCCAAACTCTCTTTGCAGCTCGGCTAGCAGATTTAGCACCTGCGCTTGGATCGAGAGGTCCAAGGCAGAGACAGGCTCGTCTAACACGAGCACGCGCGGATTTAGTATCATCGCCCTAGCGATCGCGATGCGCTGGCGTTGTCCGCCTGAAAACATATGCGGATAACGCTCGTAATGCTCGGGGCGAAGACCTACGCGTTGCATCATACTTTCTGCGCGAGAGCGCCTTTGTTCCGCCGACATCTTAGAGTTGAGCGCAAGTGGTTCTTCTAGTATGGTGCCGATTTTATGGCGCGGGTTCAACGAGGCATAGGGGTCTTGGAAGACAACCTGCACAGCCTGTCGAGTTTCTCTCGAGTTAAGTTTAATTTTATTGCCCCCGATTTTATTGCTCGCACTTTTATTACTATAGACGCTTTTGCCATCGAGCAGAAGTTCGCCCGCACTCGCATGCTCGATCATCGCTACCAAGCGCGCCAGCGTCGACTTTCCGCAGCCCGACTCGCCAACGACCGCCAGCGTTTTACCAGCCGCTAGTTCGAAACTGACGCCATCCAATGCCTTAACGACTCCCGCTTTTCTCAACAGCCCCTTGCTTACGCTATAGTAGCGTTTGAGGTCTACGGCTGAAATTATCGGCTGATTACTTACTACGAGTTCTTTCACTTCGTATACTCTAGCGGGAAGTTGCATAGTGCGTGTCCATGCGCTGCGCCTTGTTGGCGTACATTCTCGTTGCAGACGCTCTTGGCTTGAGCACAGCGAGGGGCGAATAGGCAAGCGGGCGGGCGGTCGAATTGCCCAGGCACGACACCTACTATCGATGGTAGTTTGCCCCTTGTACGCGCACGCTCAGGCAAACTCGCGAGCAGGGCTGCCGTGTAGGGATGGCGCGGGGCTGAAAACAAACTGCGGACGTTTTGCTCTTCCACCTTTTGCCCTGCATACTGCACCTGCACGCGCTCGGCTGTTTCCGCGACTACGCCCATGTCGTGCGTAATCAATATCAACGCCATATCCTTCTCGCGTTGCAATGATAGCAGTAGTTCTAAAATTTGTGCTTGGATAGTAACATCTAGCGCAGTCGTCGGTTCGTCTGCGATGAGCAGTTTCGGATTGCTCGCAAGCACCATCGCGATCATGACGCGCTGGCACATACCTCCCGATAGCTGGTGCGGGAAGGCGCTAAGCCGCGTTTCGGGCGCGGGAATACCGACTTGGCGCAGTAGCGCAATGCTACGCTCGCGTTTTCGCGCGCCCTTCAAGCCGAGGTGCAAGCGCAAGCTTTCGCCAATCTGAAAGCCAACGGTGAAGCACGGATTGAGGCTCGACATCGGTTCTTGGAATATCATACCGATGTCCTTGCCGATAATACGCCTGCGCTCTCGTTTATTGAGCCCCAGTAGGTCGTGTCCGTCAAAGAGCATGCGCTCGGCTGATATCTTCGCATTCCACGGCAGCAACCCCATCATCGCTAGCATCGCAACGGACTTACCAGAGCCTGATTCGCCAACGATGGCGAGTATCTCGCCACTATCGCAATGCATATCGATACTATCGACTGCTCGGAATAGCCCGCTCGCGCTCTGGAAGTCTATGCAGAGTTTCCTGATATCGAGTAAATGCGTCACGACTTCTTGAGTTTCGGGTCAAGCGCGTCGCGCAAGCCGTCCCCGACAAGGTTGATGGCAAGCACGGTTAGCAAAATCGCTAACCCAGGAAATGTCACAACCCACCAAGCGCGTAGGATGAACTCGCGTGCCTCTGCTAGCATCGTTCCCCACTCTGGCGTTGGTGGCTGAGCTCCTAGTCCAAGAAAGCCCAGCGCCGCCGCATCCAGAATTGCCGTTGAAAAAGAAAGCGTCCCCTGCACAATGATAGGGCTGAGGCAGTTGGGTAGTATCGTCCTAGTTATCAAGTATAGTGGTGGTGCTCCCGCTACTCGCGCCGAGGTAACATAATCGCGGTTTATCTCGTTTAAAACTGAGGCTCGCGTAAGGCGCACAAAGTGCGGTTGTAGCACGATGGCGATAGCGATCATCGCGTTCAGCAAGCCCGGTCCCAGTATCGCTACCATTACAAGCGCGAGCAGTAGCGATGGGAAGGCGAGGATAACATCCATTATTCGCATGATGAGCGTATCGATTACCCCGCGGCAGTAGCCTGCGAGTAAACCTAGCAAAACGCCACCGCTGATGGCTATGGTCACCACGACGAGTCCGATGAACAGCGAAAACCTAGCGCCGTATATCAGTCTCGATAGTATATCGCGTCCGACTGCGTCCGTGCCGAGTATGAACTTCCAAGAACCTCCCTCCTGCCACACAGGAGGTGTTAGAAACGCATCTCGATACTGCTCGCTAGGGGGTAGTGGGGCAACGAGCGGAGCTGCGATGGCTAGCAACACCAGTAAAGCAAATACTCGCAAACCGATAACCGCTCCACGGTTTTCTGCAAAGTAAAACCAAAATTCCGCAAGCATACGCGTGCGGACGCTACGCTTCTCTTGTAGCGAATTTTTTCTTACGGAGTCCTTTCTCATAGAGCGAGTGCTAGTTATGCCTAATGCGCGGATTGATAAGCCCATAAGCCATATCGACGAGCAGGTTTACGACCATCACGATAACGGCTATCAGCAACAGCCCGCCCTGCACGACCTGATAATCGCGGCGCGAAATCGAATGAACCATCCACTTGCCAATGCCAGGCCACGAGAATATCGTCTCTGTAAGTATCGCGCCTGCGAGTAGGGTACCTACGCTAAGCCCGATTACGGTTATGACTGGTATCATAGCGTTTCTGAGCGCGTGCAGTCCTACGACACGCCTAGTAGAAAGTCCCTTAGCGCGTGCGGTGCGCACATAGTCCTCGCCCAGAACCTCAAGCATGGCAGAGCGCGTCTGTCTGGCGATGACAGCAAGCGGAATGGTCGCAAGCACGAGCGACGGCAAAATCAGATGCCTAAGCGCCGAGAGGAATGCGCCATCTTGCCCCGAAAGTAAGGAATCTATCAGCATGAAACCAGTCTTGGCTTGGAAAAAATAAACGAGCGAAATTCTGCCTGAAATAGGCGTCCAACCCAACCAGCCCGAAAAGACGATTATCAGTAGCAACCCCCACCAGAAAATAGGCATCGAATAGCCAACCAGAGCCGTTCCCATTATCGATTGATCCCAAAACGAGCCGCGTTTGCTCGCCGCAACGATGCCCGCAGGTATGCCAACTATAATCGCAATTACCATCGCGCAAACAGATAACTCGACGGTTGCGGGAAACAGCGTGAAGAATTCGCTCAACACCGGCTGTTTCGTAACAAATGAGTTCCCAAAGTCTCCGCGCAACAAGTCGCCAAGGTAGTCGATATACTGCTGCCATAACGGTCGATTGTAACCGAACTCTTCCAGTAACCTTTGATACCTTTCAGGCGTTAGCCCTCTCTCGCCTGCCATCAATAGCACCGGGTCGCCAGGCAATATACGCACGAAGCCGAAGGCGACTATAGTTATACCAAGAAAGGTCGGCACTAGAAGAGCGAAGCGCCGTAAAATGAATTTCAGCACGCTACCCTCCAACTACGCGCAGATCGCGCGGGAAGGTCGTAAGGCACTCGTTGCCTTCGTCGGTTGCAAGAACAACATCCTCGATACGCACGCCGCACTCGCCCTCGCGGTACAAGCCCGGCTCGATGGTGAAAACCATGCCAGACGCCAAGCGCTGGCTATTACCGCGCATAATTTGCGGTGCTTCGTGGACTTCCAGCCCAAGCCCGTGTCCTGTTTTGTGACGAACGAATTCGGCAAAGCGTGAGGTTTCAAGCACCTGTTGCACGGCGTCGTCCCCATCGCCTGCACTGGTCTCGCATCGGCATACCTGCCTGCCGCGCTGGTTTGCAGCCAGTACAGTTTGGTAAAACTCTCGGTCGTAATCCGAGGCTTCACCGACGAAAAAAGTGCGGGTTATATCAGCGTTATATCCCTCCCAGTTTGCACCAAAGTCGAACAGCAACGCATCGCCGCGCTTGATGAAATAGTCGGCGCGTGCGCTTGCGTGCGGTTGTGCGGAGTTATCGCCAGCAGCGACTATGGGTTGAAAGGACAACCCTTGCGCGCCGTGCGCGAACAGCTGCTTGACTAGCATTCCCTCGATTTGTTTTTCGCTCTGACCTATGGCGACCTCATCGAGAGTCGCTGCTAGCGCGCGCTCGGAAATTGCTATGGCTCGCCTCAGTAGTTCGACTTCATCGATCGTCTTGTGTAGGCGGATGGTAGAAATATCGGCGTGCGCATCGACAAACTTTGCATTCGCAAAGCTCGCCTGCAACGCCATATACTCGAATACGCGCATTCTTTGCGCCTCGATGCCGAAGCGCGCACTCGCAAGTTGTGGCATGGCACTTGCCGCATCGGCAAACGCCCGTCGATAGCCGTCTTCGTCGCGCCAATCGAAGACTAGTCCTTGGAAGTTTATCTCGGCAAAAGACGCTAGCTCCAAGTTGGGAACGATTGCTACTGCCTCGCCAACCAGCGGTATTAGCACCAGCAACGGGCGTTCCATAAGGTGAAAATCACGCTTGAAGAGTTTTTTAAAGTTCGCCCCGGGCACGATGGCAACAGCATCGAGCGCCGCGTCCGCCATTGCAACCCGTATTGGCGCAAGTTCAGGCGAGTTGCCAGTATTATCGTCTGGTCTGATAGGGTGTTCCATCGGCGCAAAAGCTACGCTGGAAGGATGGCAAACTAGCACTCGTAATAGCCCGAGCACGAATGCTCGAGCTATTAGAGATTTGTTTGCTTATTTGCTGATGTTTACACCATCGAAGCGATGGCTACCGAGTGGGTCCATTTTATAACCGCTAACCTTCTTCGACATCGGCATGAAAACAACGGAATGAGCTATCGTAGCCCACGGTGCTTCACGCTTGAAGACGACTTGCGCTTTTTTATAAAGCTTCGCTCGCTCTGATTGGTTAGAGATTTGTTTAGCCTTAGATGTCAAGGAGTCGAACTCTTCGTTGCACCATTGCGCACGATTTGAACCTCCGACAGCATCGCATCCCAGCAACACTGCGAGGAAGTTGTCAGGATCGCCATTGTCGCCAGTCCATCCTAGCAACACCGCGCCATCGCGTTTCAAGCTCTTCGATAGCTTCAGGTATTCTCCCCACTCATACGAAACTATTTCCACCTCGACCCCGATGTTAGCAAAGTCCGCCTGAATGACTTCCGCCATGCGGCGCGCATTCGGGTTGTATGGTCTTGCTACCGGCATCGCCCATATTTTCAATTTAAGGTCTTTAACTCCGGCTTCTGCCAACATCTTTTTTGCTTTGGCAGGGTCGAACTGGTCGTCCTTCACCGAGTTATTATACGACCACATCGTCGGTGGGATAGGGTTCTTAGCTGCCTTCCCCGCACCTTCGAACACGGCATCGAGGATCGCTTGCTTGTTGATCGCCATATTCAACGCTTTACGAACCTTGACATTGTCGAATGGAGCAACCTTCGTGTTATAGGCTAGGTAGCCAACATTCAAGCCCTCTTGTTCCAGCACGCGCAGGCTTTTATCTGCCCTCAACTTAGGCAGGTCTGCAGGGTTCGGGTAGGGCGCGACATGGCATTCGCCAGCCATCAGTTTTTGCATGCGCACCGAGTTATCGGTTGTGATAGCGAATACTAGATCATCGATGGGTTGCTTGCCGTTCCAATAGTTAGGATGCGCCTTGTAGCGAATGACAGCGTCTTTTTGATAGTCGACGAATTGAAATGGACCGGTGCCGATCGGCTTTTGGTTCAGATCGCTCTTCTTGCCGCTTTTTTGCAGCTTGTCGGCATACTCCTTCGATACGATCGAGGCAAAGTCCATCGCAAGGTTCGCGATGGTTGGCGATTCAGGACGGTTAAGCACAAACTTTACCGTCAGGTCGTCTACTTTCACGATCTCTTTGATCAACGATGGCATGCCCATGCCGTTGAAGTATTCCCATGCTGCTCCTTCTGTGTATTTAAACCACGGACTTTTTTCCTGCCTTTGGCGGTCAAAGGAGAAAATCACATCATCGGCGTTGAAATCGCGCGTTGGCGTGAAATAACTCGTTGTGTGAAACTTAACGCCAGGGCGGAGTTTGAATGTATATTCTAATCCGTCTGCCGAAGCGCTCCAGCTCTTTGCGAGCCCTGGTATTATTTTAGTCGTGCCGCGTTTGAATTCTGTCAAGCGGTTATAGACTGGACGCGAGGAGGCGTTAAAAGTCGTGCCTGCTGTGTAAAGAGCAGGGTCGAAGCCTTCCGGCGACCCCTCCGAGCAATAGACCAAAGTCTTTGCTTGCGCCACACCCGCAAACAAGCCCACCGTTGCCAGCGAGCCAATGATTGCCCAAATAGTTTTTTTCATTGTAATATCCCCTATTCAAATTTTATTCTGTTATTCTAACAACACCCTGTGGCAGTTTGCTGTAAAGCATTGCAACAAGATTTTTAGAGCCGTATTAGAGCACAGAAATTATACATTGTCATCATAATATTCTGTTTTTTAATCATTTGAAAAGGGCTTTTTATAGCCCTATAATCGAGCACATGATACGCATGATACTAAACGTGCTGCTACTATTAATAATCGAATAATAAATTTTTTACTAACATGCCTTCCTCTCCTGCCTTTAAAGGTCCGCCCGCTAATAGCTCCACGAGTGGTTTTTGGGTTGTCCCGAATATCTTTTCTCTTGTCCGTCTTTCCCTTTCTACTTCCTGCTTTCTGCTACTAACGTCTCTAGAGCATAAAGAAATTTATGTCGTTGTATTAATGACGATAGCTGCCTTATCGGACTTATTCGATGGTTACTTTGCCCGCAAGTTGCAGCAGAGTTCGCGTTTCGGCGCATACCTCGATCTGATCGCCGATAACTATTTCATGTCTATCTCGATGCTATGCTTCCTATACTTAGGGCTGATGCCGATCGTCGTGGTCGGAATATTCTGGTTACGCGATATTACTATTTCGTGCGCTCGCGGATATAACGCGCTCGAGTTAGGCATCCCGCACAAGACGACACTCAGTGCGAGCACTAGGATCGTTTCCTATGTCGTTTTGCCGCTCTCGCTGCTCGTCCCGCCTGCGCTAAAAGAATTTTTATTCATCCTGTGCGGTGTTTGCGGTATCGCGAGCATAGCTGAATACGCGGTATTCATTTTTAAAAAGCGTTGCCTGCGTTAGCACGATACTCGGCTAGTAGAATAGCTGTAGTTACTGCTATCTAAAAAGACGCAACCTAGTCGTACTGCTACGCTCTTGCGCCCAGGAGGCGAGAAGCAATATGGCAGCGACGCCAAGGATGATTATCGCTAACGCACCGGGGGCGGCTTTGGCGACCTGCTCCTCGCGCATGAAGTCGTAGACTCTGGTTGCAAGCGTATCGAAGTCGAAGGGTCTAAGCAGAAAGGTTGCCGATAACTCTTTAGTTCCGTCTATGAATACGATCAGCGCGACGGCGATCAGGTCGCCGCGTAGTAGCGGAATATGTATGCGACGCATAATTTTCATCGAGCCCATTCCGATAACTCGAGCAGCATCCGTCAAAGATTGCTTGAGACGCGCGCTTGCGCTCTCGGCTCCTGAAAGCGCAATAGTTAAAAATCTTGCGATATAAATAAAAATAAGAATTAATATACTATTTAAAATTATACTTTCTTCCAAAGGTATTAATTTTTGCAATTGTAAAATAAATATTAATGTTCCCATCGCAAGCATAGTTCCGGGGATCGCATAGCCGCTACCAGCGATTAAAAGTAGAGTGCGCGTTCTAAAATTTTGTCTGTTGATAGTTTTGTATAGCATTACTATTGCAAAGCCGAGTGCAGTCGTAGCAATCGCAGCTAGACCTGCAACCAGCAGAGAGTTTGTAGCACTGCTAGCGTAAGACTTCCACAATAGTAAGTTATCGCTCCATTGCCTTGCATCGAATGAGAAGGTTTCTTGTATTAAGAACAAGCATGGAATTATAAAACCTATAACAAGAGGGGTTAAGCAGAATAGGCAAGCAAACCATGCTTTAGCTTTAGTAAGTTGCGGTAGGCTGACCTTCACCTCTGCTTGCGATTGTTGTGTGTAGCCTTGTCCTTGCCTCGTAGCTCTCTCGCCTAGTAGCAAGACGAGCACGAATATTAAGGTTACGATTGCGATTTGCGCTGCTGCTGCCTTATCGCCGTATAGCCACCATACCTCGTATATTGCGGTGCTTACGGTCTCGAGAGCGAATAGGCGCACGGTGCCGAAGTCGTTTAAAGCCTCTAGCATCGCGAGCGTGCAGCCTGCGACGATTGCTGGGCGCGCGCAGGGTAGGGCAAGGCGGAGGAAGTTTTCACGCGGTGAAAAACCTAATACTCTGCCTGCCTCGAACATTCGTTGCGATTGCCTCGTAAGCGAAACGCGAGTTAATAAGAAGACATAAGGAAATAATGAGAAAGAAAATAATGCAATTATGCCACCTAGCGAACGCACCTCGATTCCTAAATATATTATGATAGGGTTTTCTGTAAATTGCGTATAGACGAATGCACTTATGTATGATGGGATAGCGAGAGGTAGCGCAAGTGCCCAGCAAAACAAGTTTCTAGCGGGGAATTGGTACCAAGTAACTAGTCCAGCGCAAATGACGCCCCAGAACAAACAGCCAATGCCAGAGCCGATGAGTATCCATATAGTAGTTATGATATAGCGCGGTAGCACGCTGCGTGCGATATTGCCTATGACCTCAGTGTCTCCGCTAGCGGCGGTTATGATAATGGTAGTTATTGGTATTGCGACAAGGGCGGCGGCGAAGCAGAGTAGAGTTATCGGAACTAGTCTGCTTGCTAGAGATATTAATAATTTCATATATTTTTATTTTTTTATTAAAAAGTATATATAGTAATAAAAGTATATTACTCGCTATGAACGAGTGCTGCTTCTAAAAAATTATCTATATTTCCATCGAGAACTTCTTGCGCGTTGCCAACCTCCAGTCCGCTGCGTGAGTCCTTAACCATCCTGTATGGGTGTAGCACATAAGAGCGGATTTGGTGTCCCCAGCCTATATCGCCTTTTTGCCGAGCGGCTTTCGATGAAGCTTCTTGCTCTTGCTTTTTTTGGGCAAATAGCCTCGAGTGTAGCATAGCTAAGGCGTTGGTGCGATTCCTATGCTGCGAACGATCACTCTGGCACTGTACCACGATACCGCTTGGCAGGTGCGTAATACGCACAGCAGAGTCTGTAGTATTGACATGCTGTCCGCCGGCACCAGACGAGCGATATGTGTCTACTCGAAGGTCTTTTGCTTCTATATGTTCGTGTGCGCTTTCCTCTAGCATCGGATAGACGCCAACCGAGCAAAAACTAGTATGCCTTCTGGAGTTCGCATCGAATGGTGAAATGCGCACTAGACGATGCACTCCGCTTTCTAACTTCAACCATCCATAGGCGTAGTTTCCCTGCACGCGCATCACGAGCGACTTGAGTCCAGCCTCTTCGCCCGGTGAACTCGCTAGTATTTCGTAGTGGAAGGAGCGGCGTTCGATCCAACGGCTATACATACGCAATAGCATCTCCGCCCAATCTTGTGATTCTGTTCCACCCGCACCGGCGTGTAGTTCTAGGTAGCAGTCGTTAGCATCCTCCTTAGCTCGCAATAGGGTTTCAAGCCGTAAGGTATGAGCCTGCTTGGCAAGCGTCTGTAACTGCAGATTAGCTTCGAGTTTTTCCTTCTCGTCGTTCGCCTCGTGCGCTAGGTCCTGCAACGCTATTGCGTCCTCGAGGTGCTTTTCGAGTTTTTCGCACACCATGACTTGTTCGCGCACGCGCACCTGCTCGCGCAATATTTGTTGTGCTTGTGCGGGGTCTTGCCACAAGTTAGGGTTTTCTGCTTGCTCTTTTAGCCGAGCTAGCTTGGCATGAGCGTCCTCTTGGTCAAAGACGCCCCCTAAGCAAATTGATCGTTTGCTCGATAAATTTTTGCTGCTTGCCGACCTCCTCGCTACTATCGCTTCTAGACATCTAGCATCAGGCTCTCTGGTTGTTCGATCAAGTTTTTCATCCTAGTCAAAAAGCTAACAGCACCGCGCCCATCTATGATTCTATGGTCGTAGGTCAGAGCGAGGTACATCATGGGTGCGATAACGACTTGTCCTTCTTGGGCTATCGGTCTTTCCTGTATCGTGTGCATGCCTAATATAGCAGACTGCGGAGGATTGACTATCGGCGTTGATAAGAGCGAGCCGAAAACGCCTCCGTTTGTTATCGTGAATGTGCCGCCGCTAAGTTCGGCGATAGCTAGTTTGCCACTTCTGGCGCGTGTAGCGAAATCGGCTATTTTCTGCTCGATATCGGCAAAGTTCAGCTGTTGTGCGTCTCGCAGCACAGGCACGACCAAGCCTTGCGGCACGCTAACCGCGATGCTTACATCGCAGTAATTTCTGTATATGATATCGGTGCCGTTTAGCTCGGCGTTTACTTCTGGATAGTCGTGCAAAGCGAGAGCTGCTGCGCGCACGAAGAAGCTCATGAAGCCAAGTTTCACGCCGTGTTTTCTTTCAAACACCTCGCGGTGGCGGCGGCGCAAGGTGATGATCGCCGACATGTTGACCTCGTTGAAGGTCGATAGTAGGGCTGCTTGTTGCTGTGCTGTCTTCAATCTTACGGCTATTTTTTGTCGTAGCCTGCTCATAGCTACTACTTCTTCGCCCCTTTCGTCTGTCTTGCGCGCGCTTGGCGGAGCTATCCGATATACAGTAGCAGGGCTGTCTGGCACAGGCGATGCCTCGTGCTTGTCGACATCGGCGCGTGTTATCGCGCCGCCCAAGCCGCTTCCAGCCACTTGCTCTAGCGGAATGCCTTTGCTACTAGCAGATGCGCGGGCGGTGGGTGCGCTCTTGAGGTTAGACTCTTTTACTGCTGTTGCTGTTTTTTCTTTTGTGCTACTCGCAGTAGGACTACTCTTAGTAGCATTGGCTTTCGTATCGACCTTTCCTTCTTTGATGCGCCCTAGCACTGTGGCGGGGGTTACTTCTGCGCCTTCCTGCTGCAAGACTTCGAGCAGCGTTCCACTAACTGGAGCAGGCACTTCCAGCGCGACCTTATCGGTTTCGAGTTCGACTATCGGTTCGTCGGCAGCGATGCTTTCGCCAGCTGCTTTCAACCACTTGGCGACTAATGCGCTAGTGATGGACTCACCTAGTTCGGGAACGACAATATCTGTAGGCATCGAATACTCCTTTTAGTTTTTTTTACTCTAGTGCTAGAGCATTTTCGACTAGCGCGCTTTCCTGCTGTTTATGTAGGCTCAACCTGCCTGTTGCGGGCGAGGCGGCTTCTGGTCTTGCGATGCAAGTCGGGCGCATTTGGCTATTATTGCCTTTATTGCCTTTCACAGATTTCAGCACTTCTTCGAGCCTGCGGTCAAGAAAATGCCAAGCTCCCATATTTTGCGGTTCTTCTTGTAGCCACACGAGTTCTGCTTGCGGAACTTGCGCTAAGAGTTCGCGCAATTCGTGTGCGGGGAAGGGGTAGAATTGCTCCAGCCTCAGTAGCATCACATCGCGTATCTTCTTCTCGCGTCTTGCAGCGAGGACATCATACGAGATTTTTCCGCTTGAAAGCACGACCCTGCGTATATCTTTTTTCGGCACTAGACTACCTTCGTCTTGGTCGCCCAAGATTGCTTTAAAGGTAGTGCTGTCTGCCATTTCCTCGAATGTTGAGACGCAAAGTTTGTGTCGGAGTAGCGATTTTGGCGACATAACTATCAGAGGCTTGCGATATTCGCGGTGCAGCTGTCTGCGCAAGGCGTGAAAGTAGTTTGCAGGTGAGGAGATGTTGCAGACTTGCATATTTTCTTCGGCGCACAACTCTAGGAATCTTTCCAAGCGTGCTGAGGAGTGCTCTGGTCCTTGCCCTTCGTAGCCGTGCGGTAATAGCATCACGAGTCCGCTCATACGCAGCCACTTAGCCTCGCCTGAAGCGATGAATTGGTCGATGATAACTTGTGCGCCATTAGCGAAATCGCCGAATTGCGCCTCCCACAGCACCAAGCCGTGTGGTAGTGCGAGCGAGTATCCGTATTCGTATCCCAGCACTCCAAATTCGGATAACGGGCTGTTTATGATTTCGAGCTTTGCCTGTTTGCTATTGATATGGTTGATGGAGATATAGGGAGCCTCGGTTTTTTGATCGACATAAACGGCGTGTCGCTGGCTAAATGTTCCCCTTTGGCAGTCTTCGCCTGAAAAGCGCACGGGCGAATTTTCGACAAGCAGGCTACCGAGCGCGAGTGCTTCCGCGCACGCCCAATCGATGTTTTCGCCGTTTTGTATCATATTTCCGCGTTGCTCGACGAGCCTTTTGAGACGCGGGTGTATTGCGAATGTGTCAGGCAATTTAGCGATGGCAGTACCGACGAGATTGAACCTATCGCGAGAGAGACCGGTGTTAGGTTGCTCGAACAGGTTTCTCTCTTCGCTAGCCTTCAAGCCTGTCCACTCGCCACCGAGCCAATCGGCTTGGTTAGGCTTGTAGTGCGTCGAGGCTGTTAGTTCTTGCTCTAGGAAACTCTCATACTTGTCGCGCATAGCTTTTATTTGACTCTGTTCGATCGCGCCTTCCTCGAGCAGCTTGTTTTGGTATAGCTTGCAGGTTGTCTGATGCTTTTCGATTTGCTGGTACATCAGGGGCTGTGTGAACTTGGGCTCGTCTATTTCGTTATGCCCGAACCTGCGGTAGCACCACATATCGATTATGACATCTTTCGAGAAGCGCTGACGATAGTCGACTGCAAGTTTGGCTACCCTAGTACATGCTTCGGGGTCGTCGCCATTCACATGTAAGATAGGTGCTGCTATCATCTTAGCAACATCCGAGCAGTATGGTGAAGAGCGCGCTAGGTTAGGTGTAGTAGTGAAGCCGATCTGGTTATTGACGATGATATGTATCGTTCCGCCCGTGCGATAGCCTCGTAACTGACTTTTGATAAGCGTTTCTGGCACCACGCCTTGCCCTGCGAATGCAGCATCGCCGTGTATCAGAACCCCCATCACACACTCGCGCCTCGTATCGTTTATCAGCTGCTGCTTGGCGCGCACCTTGCCGAGCACGACTGTATTTACAGCCTCGAGATGGCTTGGGTTGGCGACTAGCGAGAGGTGCACTTCCACCCCATCGAATTCGCGGTCTTGCGATGTACCAAGATGGTATTTCATATCCCCCCCGCGTATGTTGTCTGGCATCGCCGAGATGCCTTGAAACTCTGCTAGTAGCGCGCGATGTGGCTTATGCATGATATGTGCGAGCATATTCAATCGTCCGCGGTGCGGCATACCGAAGGCGACTTCCTTTATCGAATTCTGGCTACCGTGCTTCAGTATTTGTTCGACTAGCGGGATGAGTGCCTCGCCGCCGTCGAGCCCGAATCTTTTGGTGCCAGTGAATTTTTTATTGAGGAAATGCTCGAACATTTCGCTTTGTTGTAACTTCTCTAAAATCTCATACTTGCTACGCGGTGCGAAACGTGCTTGCATCTCACCGCCTTCTATCTTCTCGACTAGCCACTTGCGTTCGCTTGGGTCTAAGATATGCATTATCTCGGCACCGAGGCTCGAGCAGTATATGCGCTTGCATTGCTCGAGTATCTCGTCCATCGTTGCCCACTCGAAGCCTAGCGTGTAGTTTAGAAAAATAGGTCTTTGGCAGTCGTTTTTTTCAAACCCGTAGGTTTCTGGCTCTAGTTCTATCGGTGCTACCCTTGCGCTTAAATTTAGCGGGTCGACATTGGCTGCGTAATGCCCTAAGCGCCTATATGCTCGTATCAGTGCTATCGCACGAATGGAATCGATCGACGCTTGGCGTAGTTTGTCGACGCTACCGCCGCTTTCTGCAAGGGAGCTAATCCTTTCGTTAATGCTACTTTGCTCGCCGTTGCTCCGATTGCGTTCGCCCCACGAGGGACCTTGTTTTTCGCGTTGCAGGTCTGCGAGCCCGTCGCCGACTTCGTTAAACACCTCGGACCAGCTCTCATCGACCGAGTCTGGCGCGCTAAGATATTGCTGGTATAGGGCGAATACCCACTCGGCGTTATGCTCTGATATAGCTTGGGCGGTTGTAGGGTAGGGCAATTACTTATCCTCGTTAGGCGAGCCGATCACTATCTCCCTCAAGGTAGAATGGCTATCTTCCGTGTATTCCTTATCTATTATTTTTTATCTTAACGCAAGCCAATAGTATAAGCAAAAGTATAAACCAAGCTATAAACCAAGTTGTAATTTTGGTATCGCAAGCTACCTATGAAGCTGACTATAATATCTTTAATATCTTTTACGAAAATTTTTTATGCGGTGGGGAATTTTGCCGTTGCGCTTGCGATTGCGGCTATTCCCTCGCCTCGCCCTAGTGCGCCCAAGCCTTCGAGCGTTGTTGCCTTCAATCCGATGCGTGAGCCTTCGAGCTTCGTTAGTTCGCTGAGGCGCGCGCGCATGGCAACCTTATGCTGGCGTAAGTTTGGCTTCTCTGCGAGTATGGTAACATCGGCGTTGACGAGTTTGCCATCTGCTTTTGCTAGCAGTTCGAGCGCATGCTTTAGGAAGATAGCCGAGTCGGCGTTGCGCCACCTATCCTCTGTGGGAGGAAAATGCTCGCCGATGTCGCCGCTACCCGCGAGCGCGAGTATGGCATCGCAAAGCGCGTGTAGAACAACATCCGCATCGGAATGCCCCTTTAGTGCGAAATCACAAGGAAGCGACAGCCCGCATAGGCGTAATATATCTCCACGGCAAACCGCATGCTGGTCGTAACCCGAACAGGTACGGTATTCCATCCTCGTCTGCATCGTTGCTATAAGCCCTTCCAAAATGGGGATATCTTGCTGTGTTGTTAGTTTATGCGCGCGCGCCTCGCCTTGAATATACTTAACGGCACTGCCATTTGCCATCGCGAGCTGCGCTTCATCGACGAAGCTCTGTCGTGGAGTTTTCTGCTCTGCTGCCAACAGCCACTCGAGCAACTGCTTTCGCGGGAACGCTTGCGGGGTTTGCGCCGCGCGTAAGGGCGCGCGTTCGAGCGTCTCTACTACAATGCCTTCTTGTCCAAGCTTGGCTTGTCCAGGCTGAGCTTGTCCAAGCTCGGCTTGTCCAGGCTGAACTTGCTCTATGCGCTTGATGCTATCGTTTATTGGCACTATAGGGATGACGCCGAATGCTCTACCGCCGCTAGTATCGCCTACAGCGCGAGTGCAAGCTATGCAATGCGCGATGCGCTCGATAAGCGCAAGCGATACGAGCGGGCGCGCAGCATCGAAGACTAGGCACCAAGTAGAGGCTTTATCTCCTAGCTTTTGCAGTGCTAGCAGACCATTTTTCAGCGAATGCTGGCGTTGCTCGCCGCCTTGCGTAATGGTGAATGTTCCACTGGATGTATTTTTGCTCCGCTCAGTAAGATGGGTTTCTAGCAGCGTTGCGATGGCAGAATCGCAAGCAGTCTCGCCTAGCACAGGCTCGACGAGCACAGGCTCGACGAGCACAGAGTTATTTATGTATGGCGAGTTATCTATCGTTTGCAAAAGATAGGCGAGTGCAGGCTTACCGTGCAACTTCACCAAAATTTTAGATTCTATAGGGAAGCGAGCAGAGGCTTCTGTAGCTGCGAATGTATCTGTGAATCTTGAGCCCGCGCCCGCGCATAGCAACACCGCGTCAAAGGTTATGGGGCAACTATCGAGCATCGCTATCAGGCTTGTATACTATGATTTCGCATAGCATAAAGTTGTCTTCTCGTGAGTGCTTCGGCACATTCTTTGCAATCTTTTAATGTTATAGTTAGTAGATAATAACTTTGCTAGCCTAGAAGCTATAACGCTTTTAACTACCATGCTTTCACGCCATAGTTATAAACTTCGCAAATTTAGGAGATAAGGCTATCAACGATAGATATAAGGAAGGGCAAACGCAGGTAAAATGCTTATAGCTGAAATACTTACGAGTGCAATACTGGTGCAATATTTAAGGGACTTGTCTATCTTTAGCTACCTCCGCAAGACAGCAAGGGCATAGTAGCGAGGATGTTTACTTGAGAATTATTATCTGCGGAGCAGGGCGCGTAGGTGGCTCTATCGCGCAATACCTTTCGCGTCAAAACAACGATGTCGTGCTAATCGACCCTGAGGCGCATCGCTTGCTGGACCTAGGCGATGTTGCGGACGTTAAAACGGTGCTCGGCGATGGCTCGCTACCCGAGCATTTACTCGAGGCAGAGGCCGCCAGTGCAGATATGCTGATAGCCGTTACAGCCTCTGATCAGGTCAATATGGTTTGCTGCCAAATGGCACACTCGCTTTTCAAAATTCCGATGAAAATCGCGCGCATTCGCCTAGATAGCTATAACGATCCACGCTGGGCAAAAATGTACGGACACGACCATGTGCCGGTCGATATCATCATCTCGCCGACGCACACGATAGTTGATGCAATCCACAGCCGCCTGGATGCGCACGGAGCATTCGATGTTGTGCCGCTTATATCTGATCGAGTTAGGGTTGTAGGTACGCGTTGTTCTGCTGATTGTCCTATCGTCTTCAAGCCTTTGCGGCAATTAACCTCACTTTTTCCAGACTTGCACATAACGATACTGCTCATCACGCACGAGGGCACACCTCGTATTCCAACGGCTGATGATATCCTCTACCCAGGCGATAGCGTATATTTCGCAGCGGAGACTTCGCATATGATGCGCGCGCTACAAGCCTTCGGACACGAATACTGCCCGGTCAAGAATATCCTGATCGTCGGTGGTGGCAACATGGGGTTGTTCTTGGGGCAGAAAATCAACGCGACCTCACGCGAGCTGCACACTACTATAGTCGAAAACAACCAGCTGCGCGCACGCGCTATCGCAGAAGCTCTCCCTAGCGCAACGGTTTTACAGGGAGATATCATGGAAGCGGAAATCCTCAGCAATCTCTCGCCTGAAAAATTTGATACGATCGTATCCCTTACCGACGATGATGAAGTAAACGCGCTATCTGTGCTAATGTTTAAAAAACTAGGTGTGAAGCGTGGCATCAGTGTCATCAATAAGGGCATCTACGCCACATTAGTTAGCGAGCTGGGTTTAGATGTGATAGTCAACCCGCCTCTCATAACGGTTGCGACAATTTTGCGCCATGTCCGACACGGGCGTATTCAGGCAGTCTATCCTGTGCAGGATGGCTTTGCGGAGCTGTTCGAGGCGACGGCTCTTTCCACATCGCACATCATCGGCACGCCCTTACGCGACCTTCATATCAAGGATGGTATTATCATCGGTGCAATCGTGCGCGCGGGCGAGGTTATCATGCCGCGACCAGATACAATTGCCCAAGAAGACGACCGCATAGTCATTTTGGCAAAGCAGAGTATGACACGCAAGGTTGAGCAATTGTTCTCGGTAAGCCTAGATTACTTTTGAGCATTTGAATTATCACGCTGTTCGGGTTACTTTTGTGCTATGAGCACAGCCTACCTAAACGGACGCTTTCTACCCCTTAGCCAAGCTCGAATATCTATCGAAGATCGCGGGTTGCTTTTTGCAGACGCTGTCTATGAAGTGGTATGCGTTGCGCGTAGCCGTGGCGTTGACCTAGGGGCGCACTTGGACCGCCTGTGGCGTTCTTTGCAAGCACTTGGAATGTCCTCGCCTTGCTCGCGGCGAGTTCTACTGCTATTGCTAAAGCAGATCATTGTCTGTAATCGTCTGCGCTATGGCTCGATCTACTTACAGATCAGCCGCGGTAGCGCGAGCCGTGCGCATGCCTTCCCGCCTACTAGTTGCAAGGCGAATATTTTTATGGTAGCGAGCCACGGCTCGCCGCCTGCAGCTTCGCCTATGCGCATAACTGCTGTGACGCTCGCCGATACGCGCTGGGCTAGAGTCGACATTAAAACGACAAACTTACTACCTAACTGTCTAGGGCTAGAAGAGGCGCGTGTGCGCGGTGCTGACGAGGTAATCTTCTACGATAGCGCAAGCGAGATAATGCGCGAATCGAGTAAGAGTAACCTATGGATGCTCTCGTCTGACAATCGCCTGCTAACGCACCCTCGCACGAGCAACATACTCGGTGGGGTTACGCGTGCGGCGGTGATGGAACTCGCTTTAAAGAATGGTATCACCTACAAACAAGAGGCGTTTACGCGCAAGCAGGCATACGAAGCGCACGAGCTTTTCCTAACGAGTTCAACGGGCTTCGTCTCGATAATCAACAAGCTCGACGGGCATAGCATCGGCGAAGGGGTGAGCGATAATGGTGCCAACAGCATTGCGCGTAAGCTATACGAGCTATATCTAGCGAAACTACAAGCCTAAATCTTCGTAGCACGCCGCATTAGGAGCGCATCGCCTTGCCAGTATTATTTTTCGATTGGGACAACACTTTAGTAGACACTTGGGATTTGGTGCATGAAAGCATGCAGGTAGCGTTGCGTGGTCTGGGGGAAGAGGAGTGGAGCGAGCAAGAGACGCGGCAGCGTTTAGGAACTTCGCTACGAGAAAACTTTCCGCGTCTGTTTGGCGAGCGGGCAGGGCTGGCGCGAACTCTCTATCGCACGCATTTTCTATCTTGCCACCTCGAGCGCCTACGCCCGTTTGCAACATCGCTTGAGTTGCTGAATGCGCTCTATCCCTATAGTAGCGCACAAAATGGCGGATTCGCTATGGGTGTCATCAGCAACAAGAACGGCGAGGCGCTCAGGGCAGAGGTAGCGCATCTAGGTTGGCAGAAGTATTTCTCCGTCGTCATCGGTGCGGAAGATTGCACGAGCGACAAGCCAGACCCAGCCTGTATGCTGGAGGCATTGTCTCGCTTGCAAAAATCTGAATCTCGTTTGGCTAGCGGAGCTGGTTCGGTAATTTATGTCGGCGATTCAGAGATAGACATGGAGTTTGCGCATCGTTGCAACGCGATCGGCATTCTGCTGCAGCAGGGAAGGGAGGACTCGCATACGAGCCCCTACCCGCCGACGCACCTCGTGCATGACCTCAACGAGCTAGGCTCGTTGCTCGCGCGCCTCTTGTCTATAACTTTGTAGTAGCACCCGCTTGTAGCACTTTGTGCTACTTTAGAGCCTATATTACTGCCTATATTACTGCCTATATTACTGTATGGCTACGAATGGTTTGTTTTGCTCTCTTGCGACTGGCTCGCAGGTGATTTTGCCTGCGTGAATATTCACCCCGTTGGCTAACCCTCGACCTAGATCGTTATCCTGTGCGATGGCTTTTTTCCATCCTAGTTTTGCCAAGGATTTTGTGTATGGCAAGGTTGCATTGTTTAGCGCGTAGCTACTGCTTTGCGCGACGACACCTGGCATATTAGTAACGCAGTAATGCACGATGCCTTCCTCGATGAAGGTAGGCTCGGCGTGCGTTGTAGGCTTGCTTGTCTCGAGGCAGCCGCCCTGATCGATGGCGATATCGACAATTACAGCGCCTTTTTTCATTTTTTTCAGCATCGTGCGCGATACGAGTTTAGGAGCATTCGCGCCCGGCACGAGCACGGCACCGATGATTAGGTCTGCCTCGGCGAGTAGCCTTTCTAGCGTTTCAGCCGTCGAGTATGCGGTTTTTACTTTAGTGCCGAAGATTTCTTCGATTTGCCTCAGGCGTGCGACGGAGAGGTCGAGCACGGTTACATCGGCACCGATGCCACTTGCGACTCGCGCGGCACTAGTGCCTGATGCGCCAGCTCCGATGACGAGAACTTTACCTGGTAAGACGCCGGGCACGCCGCCGAGTAGAATTCCTCTACCCCCCTTAGCGGTTTCTAGGCAGTTAGCACCGACTTGGATGGACATGCGACCTGCTATTTCGCTCATGGGGGCGAGCAATGGCAAGCCGCCATTTTTGTCGGTTACGGTTTCGTATGCGATGGCGGTACACTTTGCGTCAGCTAGGGCTTGTGTTTGTTCTGGGTCTGGGGCGAGGTGTAGGTATGTAAAGAGCACTTGCCCTTCGCTCAGCATATTGCACTCTTCGATTTGCGGTTCTTTTACTTTAATGACTAATTCGGCTTTTGCGAAAATTTCCTCTGCTGTGCCTACGATTTGCGCGCCGACTTGCTCGTAGTCTTTATCGTATGCGAAAATCCCGTTGCCGGCGCTGCTTTGTACGAGCACTTCGTGCCCGCTATTTGTCAGATCGCGCACGCTTGCGGGAACTAGTCCGACGCGAGATTCGTGAGATTTTATTTCTTTC